>CAYVWW010000044.1:0-8263 GCA_964455605.1 uncultured Actinomycetota bacterium
GGACAGAAAAGAGATGAAATAATAAATTTTGCTCCTTTCGCCATAGTGTTTTCGGTTTTGGGAGCAAGACTGCTTCACGTAGCAGTAAACTGGTCAAATTATTATTCTGCCCACCCAATGTATATCTTTGCTATAAGGAGGGGCGGACAGGCGATACAGGGAGCTATACTAGCCGGAGTTCTTACGCTTATTATATTTTGCAAAATTAGGAAGGTTGATTTCTGGTTATGGGCCGATATCCTTGCTCCGGGGTTGATACTCGGACAGGCGATAGGCAGGTGGGGCAACTTCTTTAACCAGGAAGCTTTTGGTAGACCAACCGATTTGCCGTGGGCGATTTATATAGAGGAGCAATTCAGGCCTGATGGTTATATGAGTTATGAATATTTCCATCCGACATTTCTGTATGAGTCAATAGCCAACTTGTTGTTATTCGGTCTCCTGATTTTAATGCACTGGTACTATAGAAAAAGACCGGGGAAATTGCCTTATGGGCTTATACTTGCAACTTATCTTGGAGTATATTCGATTTACAGGACATTCATTGAGTATTACCGTGTTGACAGTACTCTTATCGGTTCAGTAAAAGTTGTTTATATAATAAACCTGGCAACTATTATTGTTGCGATGCTGATAGCGAATTACGTAACCAGAAAGTTCAGCGAAAAAAATCAACTGGAAAAAAATAACAGAGAGTAGCTACATTTTTTTACTATCTCTTGCTGTATATGCATCCGCAGTAATTTTGGCGGTAAAGGTTAAGTTTTTTACTTAACTGTGTCGTTTTTTTAAACCCGTCTTTCTTCTTGAAGTCAGCCCTTAAAAAGTTAATCTTTTTCGATTCCCCAATCTCTTCACCGACGGAGTTTATGATTGCCTGATTTTTAAGTGGACTTATGGTAAGAGTAGTTCCAAAGAGATCAAATCCTAAATTTTTTGCTGTTTCTGCGGTCTTATCAAGGCGTATTTTGAAACATAATTCGCATCTTTTACCGCCTTCGGGCTCATCCTTGAGATGCCTTGTAAGAATCATCCAGTTTTTCATATCATACTCTCCTATTATAAGAGGAACGGAGTATGTATCTGAAACCGTCCTGACACCTTCCAGCCTTTTAAAATACTCATTTTTGGGATGTATATTGGGATTATAAAAGTAGAATGTTACATCGAAATCATCTTTTAAAAAAAAATATGGGTGAAGTGAGCATGGCCCGCAGCAGGCATGAAGGAGAATTCTTGCTTTTGAATCAAAATTTTCTGTCATTTTATCTGAATCATAATAATATTTTTGCTAATTTTATTTTCTTTAGGTATATTAATAAAAACGTTTAAAAGTATCAAAGGTATTTTTAATGGACTATAATTTTTTAAAAATTGAAAAGCCCGGGAGCATAAAACAGGTAAGTTCATTTGTGCCGAAGGGATCCAGGATTCCACCTGAGGTTGAAAGAACTGTCAGCCAGATATTAAAGGAAGTAAAATCCTTAGGGGATAAGGCAGTTCTAAAATTTTCAAGGAAGTTCGATAGTGTAAAATTCAAAGAAATTGGCGATATCAGGGTAAAAGAAGAAGAAATCAGGTCTATGGCAGCCTTAGTTAAAATAAAGTTTCCCCGGCTGGTTGAATCGCTTGATGCTTGTTGTAAAAATATTAAGGAATATCATACTGTCCAGTTTGAAAAAAGCGAGGGTACCTGGATTATAAGGCCGGATAAAGGTAAAAAGGTCGGGCAGATTTCAATTCCCCTGGAAAGGGTCGGTATATATATACCGGGTGGAAGATATCCTTATCCTTCTTCCGTTCTTATGACAGTGATACCTGCAGTTATAGCAAGGGTCAGAGAAATAGTTGTATGCACGCCACCTCAGCCGGACGGCAGTTTGAACGAAGTCCTTTTGTACCTTTTTGATAAATTCAGAATCAGGGAAGTTTATAAGATTGGAGGCGCCCAGGCAATAGCGGCACTTGCCTATGGGACTCAGAGTATAAAAAAGGTTGATAAGATTGTGGGGCCGGGCAATATCTACGTTGCTGCTGCCAAGAAAAAGGTTTATGGTGATGTAGCGGTTGACAGCCTTGCGGGCCCGAGTGACATAACGATAATTACAGATAGTTCTTCCGATGCCGATTTTATCGCAGCAGACCTTATTGCGCAGGCCGAGCATGACCCTAATTCCAGGGGCATATTGCTTAGCAGTAGCGAGGAAGTGGCAGGAGAGACAATTAAAAGTATTTACAGACATCTTGATTTACTTACAGATGAATACGGGGATAAGGTAAACATGGGTGTTATTTTAAAATCGCTAAGGAAAAATTGTAAGATTATATATCATCCGGACGAGGATATGCTTGCAAACATTTGCAATATGATAGCCCCGGAGCATCTTGAAATAATGGTAAAAAATTCACAGAGGGTATTAAGGAAGATAAGAAATGCGGGCGCCATATTCGTAGGGGAGTATAGTCCGGTTGTGGTTGGTGATTACATAGGAGGGACGAATCATGTTATTCCTACAAATGGGAATGCAAGGTTCTCTTCACCGCTGGGCATTAGTGATTTTCTAAAAAAGAGCAGCCTGACCGTCTATAATAAGAGTGCTTTAAGAAGAGAAATGAAGTTTATAAAAACGGTTTCTGAGTTTGAAAAGTTGTTTTCACATAGTGAATCGGTTAAGGCGAGGTTCAGGAAGAAATAAGGTGGCTTATCTATGGGTATAAAAGTTAAACAATGGATTTCAGATATGCCTGAATATATACCTGGAAGAACCATTGATGAGATAAAAAAGGAATATAACCTGGAAAAGGTGTATAAGCTGGCTTCCAATGAAAGCTTGTATGGGCCCGACCCGGTTGTTATGGAAGAGATTTATAATAACTTAAGTGATATAAGCTATTATCCCGACAGCCAGTGCAGGGAATTAAGACAAAAGATTAGCGAAAAATATAAGATAGATATTAATTCGATAATTATCGGTAACGGGACGGATCAGATTATTGAAATGATATGTGATAGCTTTATTGAAGCAGGCACGAATATCATAATTTCAGACCCCACTTTCCTGATATATGAAAGGTCAACCTTAAAGTGCAACGGAAAGGTTGTAAAAGTTCCGCTGAAGGAATTCAGGCAGGATGCGGATGGTCTGGTGGCTTCAGTAGATGATAAGACAAGGGTGTTGTTCCTTACAAATCCTCATAACCCGACAGGCACTAATATAGATTACAGGCAATTTGAGTATATCGTAAAAAATATAAGGAGCGATATATTGCTTGTTGTCGATGAAGCCTATATTGAATATATGTCCCAGGAGGACAGGGTTGATACAATTAACTATCTCTCAAGATATAAAAATATAGTTATACTGAGGACCTTTTCAAAAATTTACGGTCTTGCCGGGCTGAGGATTGGTTATGGAATAGCGGATAATGGTGTTATATCGGCTCTGAACAGGGTAAGACTTCCATTCAATGTAAATTTTATTGCACAGAAGGCAGCCGCTAAGGCACTGGAAAATGATTCTTATGCAAATAATATAAAAGATAAAATATGCGGGGAAAAAGATAAGTATTACAGGGTTCTTGCTGAAAACGGCATAGAGTTTATTAAATCACACGCAAATTTCATATTGATTAAAACCGGCACCCGTAGTGATGAAATCGTAGTGGGGCTTCTTAAAAAGGGATTCATAGTCAGGCCCGGTAAAAATTTAGGCCTGCCAGGGTATATAAGGGTTACCATGGCGCTCCCTGATATAAATGATATGTTTCTGGCAAATTTCATAGAGATTTTTAATAGTGCCCGTTAATTAAAAAAATAGCAAAAGGGCAATTTTATACAAAAGGGCAGCTTCATACTTTATTATGGAAACCATTCTATTTTTATTCTATAATCTAATATTAACTATTAAAAAACTAAATAGGGGGATGAAATGGCAAAGGTTATTTTAAAAAACCTGACAAAAAAGTTTGAGGATGTAATAGCTGTAAACAACATAAGCGATGTTATAGAAGACAAGCAGTTTACGGTACTTGTTGGTCCATCCGGTTGCGGCAAAACTACTACACTGCGTATGATAGCAGGGCTTGAAGAGGTAACAGAAGGCGAGATCTATATTGGAGACAGGCTTGTTAATGGCGTTGCCCCCAAGGATAGGGACATCGCCATGGTTTTTCAGAATTACGCATTGTATCCACACATGAATGTCTATGACAATATGGCATTCGGATTAAAACTTCGAAGAACCCCAAAGAATGAGATTGAAAGCAGAGTTATGGAAGCAGCTAAGATATTAAAGATTGAGGACCTTTTAAAGAGAAAGCCCAAGCAGCTATCAGGAGGACAGAGACAGAGAGTTGCGCTGGGAAGGGCAATCGTAAGAAAACCAAAAGTTTTTTTAATGGATGAGCCACTTTCCAATCTTGATGCGAAGCTAAGGGTCCAGATGAGAACGGAAATAGCAAAGCTTCACAAGAGACTTGATGCTACCATAGTCTATGTTACGCATGACCAGACTGAAGCAATGACCATGGCAAGTAAAATAATTATTTTAAAAGATGGATTGGTTCAGCAAACCGGTCAACCCCAGGACATATATGATAATCCCAGGAACATGTTCGTAGCAGGATTTATAGGAAGTCCTGCAATGAATTTCCTGGATGCCACTATAACTGAAAACCTTACTTTTAAAGGTGCTATTTTTGAGCTTGGAATTACAGATAGGATAAAGAAAATAATCAGGGATAATGACCTCATAGGCAAGGAAGTAGTAATTGGTATCAGGCCGGAAGATCTTGAAGATTCGAATTTTGTACAGGATACTTCAAGCGACAATACCATTACTGCAGATGTTGAAGTTACAGAACCGATGGGTGCCGAAATCTACCTGTATGTCGATATTGATGGAGTGCTTGTTACGGCAAGGGTTAACCCGAGGTCCGAGTATAAAAGTAGAGATAAAGCAAAATTATTTGTAGACATCGACAAGATACACATATTTGATAAAAAAACAGAAGAGTCTTACGTGTAAGGTTGCAAAGGTTGCCCGGGTAATCATATATCTGTTACTTAATAAAAAGTATTTTAATTTTAGGATATTTTATATAATTAAACTATATAATTGGTGATGATTAGCCATCTGGAATTGTATACCATAGTTTCTAGATGGCTAATTTGATATAAAGGTGAACAGAAGATTTGTAAAAATATAGGACAAATTATATTATTAAAATTTTTAATGAGATATATTATTACAAGAATAACTGCTTCAATACATTAATCTGTAAATTTTTATCCAGAGATTATTATAATCATAATCAAACTAGATAAAGTTCAAAAGTAATGCTATACGGGCTTTTAATAAAGGGGAGATTTTAAAATTAAATGTCTATATCATTGCAGCAGATAGCAGAAAAATTAAAAAAGTTGCCTCTCTTTAATAATCATTATAAAATATAAACACGGTTTTATTGCCGTAAGGTGTAATGTTTTGATAAAGGAAATTTTAGTTTAGAGCTTGATAAAGCCTAACGTAAAGTTTTGCGGGTATAGTTTTGTAAGTCTTTATTCTATAAAAAACAATGGTGAAGAAAAAAAAACAGAGCAGTATGTATAGCAAAGAAATTGCTAAGATAGCAGGGGTTTCAAGAAGTACTGTGTCGCGTGTGATTAATAATTACTCTAATTTGACTCCAGAAACAAAAGAGAAAGTTGATAAGGTAATAAAGAAATATGGATATATCCCCCATGCTCCCGCAAGGGCACTTGCTGGCAAGAATAGCAGGATTATTGGAGTTTTTTTAACTAACATAAAGGCTGGCGATGAAAAATTTAGGGTATTCCAGAATGTTTATACATCGCCGTTTGAAGCAGCAATAATTGATTACGCTGATAAACTTGGGTACAATGTGCTGGTTTTAATAATAAATGATAATAATGATTTTAATAAAATAAGGGGCCTTTTTATCAGTAGAATACTATCAGGAGGTATTTTTATTGGAGCAAATAATGACTCGCATGAAATTTTTAAACTTATAAAATCGGGCTATAAAATAACTATCATAGATCAAGAAAAAAGTAAAAAAGATGTTAAAGCTAACTATATTATTGTTAATTCTGATAATTTTAACGGTGCTTATAAAGCCACAAAGCATTTGATAGATTATGGCCACAGGGAAATAGCACATATTTGTGGAGATATGAAAAAGTACTCTGGTTTTAAAAGGCTTGAAGGATATAAAAAAGCTATGAAAGAAGCAAAATTGCCAATGAAAGAGGAATATATGGCATATGGTGATTTCGATGAAGATGGAGGTTTTAAAAGTGCAGAGAAGCTTCTTAAAAAGAAGAATAATAAAATTACTGCTATTTTTTCATCTAATGACTCAATGGCTATCGGTGCTATGAAGGCTATCAAGAAAATGCGCCTTCGAATTCCGGAAGATATATCAATTGTAGGGTATGATGATGTAAGAAGTGCAAGCTATATCTCTCCTGCGTTAACAACTATAAGGAGTTCTATTTTTAAAATGGCTGCTACTGCTACAGGCAACCTTGTCAAATATATAGAGGATGGTATTGATTCAATAGGGTATTATACTATTCCTGCCGAACTAATTATAAGAGAGTCAACAAGAAAGCTTAAGTAATTAAGTTTAGTTATGGATATTATGGAGTTATTAAATTTTTTTTAAAAATGCTTAAACGCGCGTTTATTTTATGTTATTATATAAATATTCAGTAAAGAAGCGTAGAAGACAAATTTTTAGCCTTATATAAAAAGTAAATGAGAGAGAGTTTATGAATAAGAATAAAAATAAAATAGGGATTCTTAAAAGAATTTTAAATAAAAATAGTAACAATATATCCATGCGAGGAAGGAGTTAACATATGAATAAGTATGGTTATTTTGACGATGAAAAAAAAGAATATGCTATTAAAAAGCCGGATACTCCTTTGCCGTGGGTAAATTATATCGGATGTGAAAATTTTTTTGGGATTATTTCAAATACAGCAGGAGGTTATAGCTTTTATCAGGATGCAAAGCTAAGGCGTATAACGAGATATAGATACAATAATATCCCTGTAGATACAGGAGGAAGATATATTTATATAAAGGAGGGAGATTTAATCTGGAATCCTGGTTGGAAGCCGTCTATGACTACTCTTGATAGTTACTGTTGCAGGCATGGTATGGGTTATACCATAATAAAAGGACAAAAAAACAAAATAGAAACAGAGATAACCTATTTTGTGCCTCTTGGTGAAGATATGGAAATATGGGATTTATGGATTAAGAATAATTCAAACGAGACAAGAAAGCTTGTACTTTTTTCATTTCTAGAATTCTGCCTTTGGGATGCAATAGATGATATTACAAACTTCCAGCGAAATCTTAATACCGGTGAGGTAGAAGTGGAAGGAAACACTATTTTTCACAAGACTGAATACAGGGAACGAAGAAATCATTATGCGTATTTTACCTGCAGCCAGAAGATAGATGGATTTGATACCAGCCGCGATGCTTTTATCGGAATGTATAACAGGTTTGACAATCCAGTGGCTGTTAAAGAAGGTAAGTGTACCAATTCGATAGTCAGTGGATGGTATCCTGTAGGTGCTCATCAGATTAATATCGTTTTAAAACCCGGAGAGAAAAAGAATTTTCATTTTGCTCTTGGCTATATTGAGAATAAAGAAGAAGAAAAATTTTCTGCACCCGGTGTGATAAACAAAGAATTATTTTATTCAAATATTGAAAAATTTGAAAGACCCGGGACAGTTAAAAATGCACTGGATAGTCTAAAGAGCTACTGGGATGATTTACTCGGAAGGTATAAGGTAGAAGTAGACAATAAACATGTAATGAGGATGGTGAATATATGGAACCAGTACCAGTGCATGGTGAATTTCAATATATCACGTTCCGCATCTTTTTTTGAATCAGGTATTAACCGCGGTATAGGATTTAGAGATTCAAACCAGGATATGCTTGGTTTTGTTCATATGGTCCCGGAGAAGTCGCGCCAGAGGATACTTAATCTTGCAAGCATGCAGCTATCTGATGGAAGCTGCTTTCATCAATATCAACCACTAACCAAGAGAGGGAATAAAGATATAGGAGGTGGATTTAATGACGATCCTTTATGGCTTATTATTTCTACATGTGCATATGTAAAGGAAACAGCAGACTATTCGATCCTGGAAGAAATAACCGGGCATTTGGATTTAACTGATAATAAAGCCACTACTCTTCTTGATAATCTT
>CAYVWW010000045.1:0-8244 GCA_964455605.1 uncultured Actinomycetota bacterium
CCGGCAAAATATAAATTTTTAACAATTTTTGACTCCATTGTAAGGTTAAGCTGGCTCGGTACTATATAATCGTACTCTACTGCATATCCCGGTCTTATTATCCTCGCATTTTCAAGCCCTTCAACGGCATTTACTATTTTCTGCTGTATATCTGAGGGCATACTCGTAGTAAGACCCTGAAGATACATCTCATCAGTATTAACTCCCTCTGGTTCAATAAAAATAGGATGTCTGCTCTTATCGGGAAAATTTAAAACTTTCCTGTCAATTGATGGACAATGCCTTGGCCCATGCGTATCTACTATTCCTGATTTTATAGGTGATTTTTCAATGTTCTCTGCAATAACCCTGTGCGTTTCCTCATTTGTATATGTCAGATAACAATCCTTGCTTTTATAAACCTTCTCCCTATCCCAGAAAGAAAAACCAAGTGGTTCACTGTCCCCGCTCTGTACCTTTGTCTTTGAAAAATCTATTGTCCTTCTATCAATCCTTGGTGGTGTCGCTGTCTGAAACCTGTCTATAGTAAAGCCATTTTTTATAAGGTTTTTAGTCAAATTTAATGCCGGGTACTCCCCCATTCGCCCTGCTGGATAATCTTTTTCTCCAATTATTATTCTTCCCCTTAAAAATGTACCTGTAGTTATAATTACAGCCTTTCCTTCAAATACTGTCCCGCTTTCTACTGCCACGCCCTTTATTTCACCTTCATCTACAACGATCCCGCTAACTGTGCCCTGCCTTAACGTTAAATTCTCAGTATTCTCAAGGATCCTTTTCATCTCAATTTCATATTCCCTTTTATCAACCTGCGCTCTAAGTGCCTGTACTGCAGGCCCTTTGCTGTTATTTAGCACTTTAATCTGTATAAGTGTCCTGTCTGTAGTCCTTGCCATCTGTCCTCCCATAGCATCCATTTCTCTTATAATCTGGCTCTTTCCGACTCCACCAATTGAAGGATTGCACGGCATTAATGCAATTTTATCTACATTAATTGTAAGAAGCAGTGTTTTTATTCCCGATCTTGCAGAAACTAGCGCTGCTTCACACCCTGCGTGCCCTGCACCTACTACTATTACGTCATAATTCATTTTTTATTCCTTTTAAAATCTAATTGCTGTTTCACGTGAAACATTCATACATTTTGAAACATTATATAAGTTTATACCCGTTGTTTCTTCATTTTAATAGCACTGTATAACCATAATCCTAAAAACATTTCCTGCATTTACTAAAATTATCCTTTTAAGAAAGTATTTAAAAAAAAATAATTTTATACCTTTGCAATATTGCTTAATAATAATTCTATTTGTTTAGTTTTTCCTTTTGACAAAATATCATCAATCAAAGCACTTTTTCCCGAACCTACAATTCCAGCAACAACTCCCTGAGCTCCTGACTCCTCATACTCCATTGAGCCATTAACCTTACCAGCGAAAAACATTCCTTGAACCTCTTTGCTTTCAAGATTTTTATTTAATTGCGAACTAACAAGATAATTATATTCTATTCCGTAACCTGGCCTTGTCATTTCTACTTTATCAAAACCATTAAGCTTTCTTATAAAACCAAGCTGTAAATCTTCTGGAAGAGCATTTTCAAGCCCTTTCAAATAAACTTCTCCAGTATCCCTTCCTGATTGATTTATAAAGAATTTTCTTCCTACAAGGATTCCTCCACTTAAAAATCTTTCCTCTAATGATAAGTTTTCCCCTTCATTAAGCCAATTTTTGCTATTTCTACCAAATATCTCATCGCTGTGCTCTTTTAAATAGTTTTCTGAGTCCTCTCCAATAATATTAGTATAGCTGTATTTTTTCTTCATACCACTCTGCTCAACCCCTAATTTTGACGCCTCATCTGCTGTCAAATTTATCTGCTTATCAAGAACCATTGTATTAATAGTTTTTACATCAATCATAGGAGCAACATATTTTCTTATCAATCCAAAAACAAAGCCCATCTTCTCAAGGCTTTTTAATAGGCTCTTTGAGCATATCTCACCCTGTCTTCCTGCTTCTATTTCATGGTTTCCCCAAAAAATCCTTCCACCCAGAAATGTTCCCGTACTTATTACTATTCTTTTCCCCTTATAAACTATCCCATCGCTCATCTTTACACTAATTAAACTGCCATCCTTATCAATATTCACTACAAGGCCCTGCCTGAGGTACAAATTATCCTGCCTTTCAAGCACTTTTTTTAATGTAAGCGAATATCTTCTGCCGTCCACTATAAATCTTACATCGCCTGGATTATTACTGTTTCTCTGCAAACTTATACAAGTCCTTTTTATGTTTTCTGGCATTTCTGCGCCTATTGCTTCTATCTCTCTTAGTAACTTACCCTTTTTGCCTCCCCCAATCGCACTTCCAAACGGCAGTATTGCAATATTATCCATATTTATTGTTATAATAAGAGTCTTTGATTTGTTCCTTGCCGAAATAAGAGCTGCGTCACAACCTGCATGACCCCCACCAACTATTATTACGTCATAATTCATTGTTATTCCTTATAAATAATCTATTGTTTCACGTGAAACATTTTCGTCAAATGTTCTTTTTATATTACTTTTTGTCAATCCCTATTTACCAATACAAAACTGCCCAAATATCTTATCTAAGATATCATCCTTAACCGTATCCCCTGTTATTTCCCCCAGCATTGCATACGCTTCTCTTAAATCATAGGATGGAAATTCCTCGGACATCTCTGTAACCATTGCTTTTTTTGCGCTCTCCAACGAATTTTTAACCCTTTTCAGTATATTTTTATGTCTTTCATTTACTATTACCTTCTCAGCAAGGTTTATTCCTTTGTCATCTAAAACCCTATTTCTTATTATTTTCTCCAATCTACCTATCCCGGTCCCCTTTAATGCTGAAATTCTAATAATATCTTCATTCTTAAAGAATTTATCTACTTTCTCCATTCCTAACTTCTGTTCAAGATCGATTTTGTTTATACAACATATAGAATTCCTGCCTTTCAATTTTTCAATTATTTCAGCATCTATTTTATCGAAATTTTTACTACCATCCATAACCATTATTATAAGCTCTGCTTCATCAATATGTTTCATGCTCCTTCCAACACCAATTTTCTCAACAGTGTTTTTTGTTTTTCTTATTCCTGCCGTATCAACAAGTATTAGCGGAATCCCTTCAACATATAGAATTTCCTCCACTGCATCCCTTGTTGTGCCTGGAATCGAAGTAACTATTGCCTTTTCCCTGCCCAATATATAATTTAACAGACTGGATTTTCCAACATTCGGTTTACCGACTATCGCAACTTTAACCCCCGTTTTTATTATTTCTCCCTTTCTTTCATTCTCTATCAGTTCCTCAAGATCGCTCTTTATTGCCACTACCTCTTTTTCAAGTTTATCATATGGTGTTATTTCAAGATCTTCCTCTATAAAATCCACTGATGCTTCAAGTTGTGCAAGTACGTCAAGTATTCTATCCCTTAAGCTTTTAATTTTGCTTTTTATCTCACCCCTCAGGTTTTTAGCAGCTATTTTCAAGCTTTCCTCGGTCTTTGACCTAACTATATCTATTACTGCTTCCGCCTGCGTAAGGTCTATCCTTCCATTCAAGAATGCCCTTTTTGTAAATTCTCCCGGTTCTGCCATCCTCGCACCTTTATTTAAACATAATTCCAGAACTTTTCCTGTCGCCAGAAGACCCCCGTGGCAATTTATTTCTACAACATCCTCCTTCGTATAAGATTTAGGCTCCTTCATAACAGATACTATTACCTCATCTATTATGCCTCCTTTATCCCCGGCGATATAACCATAAATCATGCTGAACGTACCTATTTCAGTAATTTTTCTCCCGCTTTTTGACCTGAATATCTTATCTACGATTTCTATTGCCCTACTCCCACTTAATTTTACAATTCCAATTGCAGCCTCTCCTGGCCTCGTTCCTATTGCTATTATTGTATCTTTATCTTTCATTAATTCTCCAGAAAAATTAAATATTCTTAAATTTTACACTATATAAACACTTTAACACATAATTATAATTTATATATTTCCTTATTAAAAATCCAATAAAAAAAATGGCATTTTACTGCCATTTTTTTATTATTCTATTTTAAAATTATTTACTACTTACTGGCCTTTTCCGGATATATTATTATCCTTCTCCTCGGCTCCTCATCTGCACTTTTTGTTCTTATATTGTCGAATTTAGAAAGTGCCCTGTGTATTATTTTCCTTTCATATGCGCACATCGGATTTAAAGATATTTTTCTTCCTTCCTTGATGGCTTTCCTGGCCATCTTTATTGCTTCCTTCTTTATATCTTCTATCTTATTTTTCCTGTAATTCTTTATATCTATAAAAACAGTTCTTTCTACGATGTTTTTCCTTTTTCCAATCAAGTTTATAATATACTCAAGCGCCTGTATATTTTTCCCTTCCTTTCCTATGGCTACACCAAGGTCTCCTCCGTCTACAAGCAACTTAAATTCTTTTGAGTCCGTGCTTACCTTTATCTTTTCCCCCAGACATATAAGCTCTAATGATTTTTTTAAAATAACTTTTATTTTCTCCAGCCCTTTTATATCGCTATCAAGTTCCTTGCTTCCATTTTGTTTTTTTAAACTATCCTCTATTAATATATTGGTTTTTTGCTCCTCTTTTAAGGAATCTACAAATGAATCAAGTGTTTCTCCCATCTTATCGTCATCGTTCATTTCTAACCCCCTGAAATTAAAGATAATGAACTATTTTTTCCTTCTCTTCTTCTTTATCTTTCTTCTTAAAATTCTTTCCTCTTCTTCGCTTAGATTTTTTTCTTCACCTTTATTTTTCCCTTCCTGTTCAAGCTCTTTTTTTACCATGTCCTTTGTTACAAGTTTTTTTATAATTAATTGCTGTCCAACCGACAATATGTTTGATGTCACCCAGTAAACAAGCAATCCAGAAGGGAACTGGTATGATATAAAACCAAAAGCAACCGGCATTATATACATAACTTTCGATTGTTTTGGATCTGTCGTTGTCATTTTCGTTGATAAGAACATCGTTCCAACCATCAGTATGACAAGTATGAAATAGGGGTCCCTTTCGTTTAAATTCATCCACAGGAAGTTATATCTCGGGTTAGCAACACCTGTTACAAATTCAATCTCGTTTAAAAATCCCGTTAGCCCCGTATTAATTCCTGCCGCAACTCCGCTCAACGTAAAATTTCCGACTACGCTGGTAATTATTTCCGAAGGACTCCTAAGAGTCTGGAATAATGCAATAAAAACAGGCATTTGCAGAATCAGCGGCAGGCATCCCGATAGGGGATTAACGTTGTTCTTGCTGTAAAAATCCATCGTTTCCTGCTGCAATTTCTGTTTGTCGTCCTTGTATTTTTTCTGAAGTTCCTTCAGCTCCGGCTGCAGCTTTTGCATTTTCGCCATTGCCTTTGTCTGGCTTATCGTAAGGGGGACAAGCACTACTCTAACTATAATAGTAAGCAGTATTATTACAATTCCATAATTATCTATTACATTGTTATACAGAAATACTACTATATATTCTAAAACTTTCTGCAACCACATCATTATCTGATTCTGATATAGCCAGCTCAATTTTCACCCCTTATCATTACCTTAAAGGATCGTAACCGCCTTTATTAAATGGATTACACCTCAGAACTCTGTATGCAGATTTAATACTACCTTTTAATACACCATACCTGGTAATTGCATCAATCGCATACTGAGAGCATGTAGGGTAGAACCTGCAGCTCTTTGGAAGCAGTGGCGATATATACTTCTTATAAGTTCTTATTAAAAATAAAAGTATTTCTTTCACGTTCAAAACAGATTACGATCCGATAACAAAAAACTATTTATTGCTAAACAAAGAAAGGTCGCTCTTGAGCTCTTTTTTAAGGCACTTGAAATCTATGCCATCTACGGTTTTCCTTAAAACGAACAGGATGTCGGCCCTCACTGACAAAACGCCTTCATCTGTCCTCAACATCTCCCTTATAGTCCTCTTGATCCTGTTCCTTAAAACCGCTCCGCCCACTCTTTTGCTTATTATGAAACCAACCCTCAAACCCTCACTGCAACCCGGTTTCTCAAGTACATAAATATTGAAATATTTATATCGTCTGCAAATCCCTTTATTTAGTACCCTGGAAAAATCAACCTTTCTTTTAATTGTATCAAATTTAATTTGGTTCTTCCTTCTTATTTTTAATCATCAAGCCGAAAGCTTCTTTCTTCCCTTTTTTCTCCTGCCAGCGATTACGGCTCTTCCTGCTTCGGTCTTCATTCTTGTCCTGAAGCCATGAACTTTTTTTCTTTTTCTCGTGTTTGGCTGAAACGTCCTTTTCATGTTAATACCTATCTCACTAATTATTGTTCCTGATTAGGTAGATGATTATACATTTTAATTTTCCTAATATCAAGTTCGTACGTGCGCACATATTTAATATATTATCACTTAAACCTCTTAACATTGCTGTTTTTTTGTTTAGAATTAATCACTTTACATTCAAACACCTGTTCTACTAAAACATGTCACTGAAAAATATATTTTTTAAAATTTTTCTTTTAGTGCTTTTTTTTAAAATCCTTTCACATTCCAGAACAACTTTTCAACAGGTGTTGAAAAAACTGTTGAAAACTTAAAAAACACCACTAAACCATATGTCATCAAGTCCAAAACTTTACTTCCAATCTGAATATCTAGTAGCTTTTTTAAATCAAAAATATTATTATTTATATGTTGAAAACTCGAAATGGTTGGAAAGAGGTTGGAAAGTATTAGACATATATAATACTTCAGTTTACTAAAATATAAAATTTTGTTGCTTTTTTTTCCATTATGACCGGTAAAAATTTAAATACCGACAACATTATTAATACAAACAGCACCACTCAAAAAAACCTGGTGCTTCCGGCAAGAATCGCGATATACGACAACATGCGGAGCATACCCCGCGTTATAGACCTCGGCTTTGACAATATAAATGATTTTATAAATGAAACTTCACAAAAAACATACAATCTATCACATGAAGCAGGGGGCAGCATACCCTATACCATAATAAGAGAAATAATAGAAAATCTTATACACGCAGACTTTAGAGAGGTCGTAATAACCATTCTTAATAACGGAAACCATATAATCGTATCTGACCAGGGCCCGGGAATAGATGACAAAGAAAAAGCATTTCTTCCCGGTTTTACCTCCGCAACAAGCAAGATGAAGGAGTACATAAGAGGGGTCGGTTCCGGGTTCCCGATAGTTAAAGAAACCATAACTTTCTCCGGCGGTTCTATTAATGTTGAAGATAATATAAAGAGCGGTACTGTTATATCTCTAAAACTTTCACAGCCTCCGGCAAGCCCCGGCGTGCAGCACTCTGAATTAAACCAATCTGAAGACGGGCAGCCACCTGCGATACCCGAAGAAAAACTACATGAAGAACCCATAAGAAAACCTGACAACCTTTCTCTATCCGAGAGACAGCAAAAAATACTTTTTATAATTCTCGAATTAGAGGAAGCCGGGCCATCAAGAATAGCAAAGGAGCTTGGCTTCAGTCTCTCGACTTCTTACCGGGAGCTCATAGACCTTGAAAAACACAAGCTTTTAACCTCCAGCGGGAGCGGTAAAAGAAAATTATCAAAATATGGAATAAAATACCTTGAATATTATTCAAATAAAATTTAATATAAGAATATTATGGCAGAGCTTCAGGATATCTGGAAAAACACCCTTGAGGATGTAAAAAATAAGATTAACATTCCCACTTACAAAGCGTGGTTTGAGCACATTACACCAATATCTTTAAAAAAAAACTGCTTAACCTTATCGGTTGGGAGTCCCTTTGCTAAAGAATGGCTCGAGTCAAGATACTCATCAATCCTCTCTGATTCGGTAAAAAAAGTCACAAATAATTCGTATAAGATAAAAATCATAGCATCCGGCGCGGATAACAAATTTAACAATAATAACAACTATAAAGAATATATAAATGTCGAAGACAATGGCAGTAACCTTGAAATCAAAACGATTAACAAAAACTCCTCGTTCAATTCAAAATACACATTCGATACATTCGTGGTTGGTAATAGTAATAGGTTCGCCTGTACCGCTGCTCTTGCGGTCAGCGAGAAACCTGGTAAAACATATAATCCTCTTTTTATATATGGAGGCGTAGGCCTTGGCAAGACACACCTTCTTCATGCTATCGGCCAGTACACGCAGCAACTCAA
>CAYVWW010000046.1:0-8237 GCA_964455605.1 uncultured Actinomycetota bacterium
ATAATTTAAGTATATTATAATGTTAGTATATCCTAACTTATTAAGGTATTTCTAACAAATATTATTATTTATAACTAAAAAGCAGGTTTGACGGGCTATTTGAATCTGCTTCATATGAATCCTGTAACATATTGCGCGGGAGGATATTGTTAAAAAGGAGATTGATAAATATGATTGTCAGGGAAGATAAAAAACTTTCTGGAAAAAGGATAGGAATACTTGGCAAGGGAGGAAGCGGTAAAAGCACTATTACGGTTCTGCTTGCCAGGGCACTCAGGAATTCCGGATACGGAGTATGCGTATTAGATGCAGATTCAACCAACGTGGGGCTTCATCAGGCGCTGGGACTAAAAAAAATCCCTCTTTCCCTTATAGAATATTTTGGGGGGACCGCATTTAGTGGCGGTCGGGTAACCTGCCCGGTGGATGATCCTACTCCGTTGCCTGGTTCAGAAATTTCTCTGGATAAGATTCCAGATGAATATTATGCTAAAACCAGGGAAGGGATATTCCTTTTAATGGCAGGGAAAATAGGGGATAAGGGGCCCGGAGCTGGATGCGACGGCCCTATTTCCAAGATAACGAGAGATTTAAAGATATCAGGCATCGGGGAATACCCTGTAACCCTGGTTGACCTTAAGGCAGGCCTTGAGGATCCCGCAAGGGGTGTAATTACAAGTATGGACTGGATAATCGTAGCAGTTGATGCCAATAACGCTTCTATTCAGATAGCAATCGATATAAAAAATATAGTTGGCCAGATTAAACAAGGAGTATTACCTGCTACCAGGCATCTGGAAAATGAAGAGCTTGTCAAAATGGCAAATAAAATATTCCTTAACGCGAGGATTGAGGATGTCCTGGCAGTGTTGAGTAAAATAAAGGGAAAAGAAGAAGAGGCCTACATCAAGGGAAAATTGATAAAAGGTGGAGTAGAGCCGATAGGAATTATATATGAAGACACTTCGGTATCAACGTCCTGGCTGAAGGGAGAGTCTCTCAAGTATGATAGGGGAGATAAAGATTTGAGGGGCATAGTAAGCAAACTACAGTCCCTTGGCGGATAAGGTGGCTTCGTAAAAGGGACGGCTACACCCATTTTCCCGTGATCCTGCCTGCATTTTTAAAATCCTGCTATTTTTGTTTGGAATTATTTCTTAAACTGGTTGTAACCTTTAATAAAAAGGGCAGCCATCCCGCTTAATAAATTGAATAAATCATTAACTTATAGTAATATTTCTTTTATTATAATTTTAGCGGGTTTTGCTATAAGTTATTCCGGTTCTTTATATTTTTAAAAATTTTTGTTCTTTTATTATCTATAATTTTAGGGTGGTATAGAAGGATATATCTCTTGGGTATGGGAATTGAATTATTTTACAAAATATTGATCGTTATTGCTTCGTATCTGTTTGGTTCATTTCCCACTGCTTATATAGTGCACAGGGCAAAAAAGGGCGATGATATAAGGAATTACGGGAGTGGGAATGTAGGTGGGACCAACGTGGTGCGCACCCTCGGGCCAGGTTATGGGGCAACGACCATAATTGCTGACATTGTAAAGGGATTTATACCCATTCTTGTGCTATATTTTATTTACCCCGAAGATTTAAGACTTCTTGCCATAGTGTCGGTTGCCGTTATTATTGGTCACGACTTTCCTGCATATATAAAATTTAGAGGAGGAAAGGGGATAGCGGCTTCAATTGGAGTGGTTATAGCTGTTTCATTTCTTCCGTTCATTAATATAGCTGACAGTGTAATATGGGTTAAAATACTTCCATTTTTTATTATTTTTGGAACCTGGGCCATTTTTTTCGTAATTTTCAGGATTGTTTCCCTGGGTTCGCTTGCCGCAGCTGTAGTAAATCCGATTGCATTTTATTTTACCGGATTTGTATGGCCTGTAGTAATAGCGTCATTGTGCTGGAGCATACTTACGGTTATAACTCACAGGCAAAATATAAAAAGGTTAATAAATAGAAAAGAAAAAAAAATTTAGGGATAAGGGGTATAAATGGAAATCGAAATTGGTAAAGGAAAAAATGGCAGGAGGTCTTATGGGTTTGACGAAGTATCGATAGTCCCCAGCAGGAGGACGAGGGATCCGGAAGATGTCGATATTTCAGCAAATATAGGGGATTTTAAACTTGAGCTGCCTGTCCTTGCTTCTGCAATGGATGGAGTTGTGGATGTAGGGTTCGCGATAGAGATGGGAAAGCTGGGCGGGCTTGCAGTGCTTAACCTTGAGGGCTTGCAGTGCAGGTATGATAATGCCGGCGAGGTTCTGGACAGGATATCAAAATTTTCCAAAGATGAAGCTACAAGGGAAATGCAGGAAATCTATAAGGAGCCGTTAAAGGAAGAGCTTATAGCGAAAAGGGTTCGAGAAATAAAGGCAGGCACCAATATCGCCTGCGCTTCACTGACTCCTAAAAATGTTGAAAGATATTACAGGGTAGCGATAGATGCGGGCCTTGATATTCTTGTGATACAGGGAACCGTGGTGAGCGCAGAGCATGTCAGCAAGACGAAAATGCCGCTTGACCTGAAGAAATTCATTCCGGAATGCCCTGTTCCGGTTATAGTTGGAGGTTGCTCATCTTACTCTACCGCGCTCCATCTTATGCGGACAGGTGCAGTTGGAGTCCTTGTGGGAGTTGGGCCAGGCGCTGCATGCACTACCAGGCAGGTGCTTGGAATCGGTACCCCACAGGCGACGGCTATCGCTGACGCTGCGGCAGCAAGGATGAGGCATCTTGAAGAAACGGGAAACTACTCGCTGGTTATAGCTGATGGCGGAATGCGCACGGGTGGTGATATAGCGAAGGCAGTTGCCTGCGGCGCGGACCTTGTTATGATAGGTTCGCCGCTTTCCAGGGCCAAAGAAGCTCCGGGGAGGGGCTATCACTGGGGGATGGCTACATTTCATCCCGACCTGCCGAGAGGCACAAGGATCAAGACAGAAGTGGCCGCCAGCCTGAAAGAGATACTTGTAGGTCCTGCTTTTGAGAATGACGGGACCTTAAACCTTTTTGGTGCTTTAAGGACATCAATGGCTACTTGCGGTTATGAGAATATAAAGGACTTCCAGAGGGCAGAGATGCTTGTCGCACCTTCTATTAAGACAGAAGGAAAGCTCCACCAGCAGCAACAGGGAGTAGGGATGGGACAATAAAATGAGTAATAGCGTACTTGTTATAGATTTTGGCGGACAGTACAGCCAGCTGATTGCCAGGAGGATAAGGGAATTAAGGGTTTATTCAGAACTTGTCCCCTATGATACCGATATAGAAAAAATAAAGGCAAAAAAGCCGGATGGACTGATACTTTCGGGTTCCCCGTACAGCATTCTGTCCGGGAAAGGCAAAACCCCCGTCGTGGATAAAAAAATTTTTTCGCTGGGAATACCTGTGCTGGGGATTTGTTATGGCATGCAGATGATTTCGAAAATGTTTGGCGGGGAAGTTTCCGCTGCAGGAAATGATGAATACGGAAAAACGAAAGTAAAGTTAAATATAGAGTCGCCACTTTTTAAAGATTTAAAGACCAGGGAAACGTGCTGGATGAGCCATAAGGATAGCGTGGTAAAGATACCCCCCGGATTTAAGACAATAGCTTCCACCTATAGTTTGCCTGTAGCAGGCATAGGTAACGATAAGAAAAAGATATATGGAATACAGTTCCATCCTGAAGTGGTGCACACCCCTTCAGGGATTGAAATGCTTAAGAACTTTCTGTTTGGCATATGCGAGTGCTCGCCTACCTGGACCATGGTTTCAATAATAGAGAATCAGATACAGAGGATAAAGGAAGAGGTCAGGGAAGGTAAGATTATATGCGGGTTAAGCGGAGGGGTTGATTCTTCCGTAGCAGCCGTACTTGTAAACAAGGCGGTTGGCGATAAGCTTACCTGCATATTTGTTAACCACGGGCTCCTGCGTAAAGGAGAAGCCGAGCAGGTTATAAAAACATTTAAGGAAAATTTTAAAATGAATCTCATCTACAAGGATGCGAGCGACAGGTTCCTGGATAAGCTGGTGGGTGTTGAGGACCCTGAAGAAAAAAGGAAGATAATAGGTAAAGAGTTTATAAGGGTATTTGAAGAAGAGGCGTCCAGGATAAAGGATGTGAACTACCTTGTGCAGGGGACATTGTATTCAGATGTTATTGAAAGCGGCACAAGGGATGCTGCAAAGATAAAGTCTCACCATAATGTCGGTGGGATTCCGGCAGATATTAAAATCAACCTGATTGAGCCGCTGAGGTTATTATTCAAGGATGAAATAAGGAAGATTGGCATAGAGCTGGGCCTTCCGGATGATATAGTCTGGAGGCAGCCGTTCCCCGGCCCCGGACTGGCAATAAGGATAATAGGTGAAGTTACGAGGGAAAAAATAAAGATACTCCAGGATGCTGATGAGATAGTTATCGAGGAGATAAAAAGGGCAAATCTTTACAAAAAGATATGGCAGTCTTTTGCCGTGCTCCCCAGCATCAGGAGCGTAGGTGTGATGGGCGACAAGAGGACCTATTATTACCCTATAATAATCAGGGCGGTTTCAAGTACCGATGCAATGACAGCCGACTGGGTACGGCTCCCGCACAGGGTGCTGGAGAAAATCAGCAGTAGGATAGTAAATGAGGTTGAAGGAATAAACAGAGTAGTATATGATATAAGCTCTAAGCCGCCAAGTACTATAGAGTGGGAATAAAAGGAATTTTAAAGAGTTCAAAGGAGAACGTTTATGGAAAATGATTTTAAGGAAAAGCTGAGAAAATATAGAGAAGAAATAAATGAAATCGATAAGGCAATTGTAGATCTTTTAAATAGAAGAGCAGTTATAGTAATGAAAATAAAAAAGTTAAAGGAAGATAAAGATGTACCCCTCTATGACGCTAAAAGAGAGGAAGAACTGATTGATAGCATTGTAAAATATAATAAGGGGCCCCTTTATAACGACAATATTATACAGATTTTTGAAAGCATATTAAGGAATGTCCAGATACTGGAAAAAGATGAAAATCTTTAAGTTTGTCTGTTTTTTTCGTATAGGGAAACTGGTATATTGATTTAAAAAAATCTACTTATTTTATTAAGAAAACGTAAATTAAAATAGAAGGAAATAGTAAATTAGGGCACAGAAGGAATTACATTTAAATGGAACAAAAAAATAAAACGAAGAAGACTTCAGAAAAAAGTAATGATAAATTGATAAAAAAGGGTTATTTTACCGTTATTACGGGTCCTTGCGCGATTGAGAGCTATGAACAGCTGGAAGCATGCGCAAAGATTATAAGCGACCTTGGCCTGTTGTATATGAGGGGCGGTGCCTATAAGCCAAGGACTTCGCCTTACAGTTTTCAGGGGCTTAAAGAAAAGGGATTAAGGTACCTGAAGGAGATCGGTGAAAAATATGGCCTTAAAACAGTAACCGAAGTTACGGATACCAAGCATGTTGATGTAGTTGCGGATTATGCAGATGTCCTGCAGATTGGGACCAGGAACATGTCTAATTTTGCCCTGCTGTCAAAAGTGGGCAAAGTGGCAGGAAAGAAAAATAAAGTGGTTATTTTAAAAAGAGGATGGGCATCTTCAATAAAGGAATGGCTTCTTGCTGTTGAATATATAACTACCGAAGGTGACGTAGAGGTAGTATTATGCGAGAGGGGAATAAGAACATTCGAAACCAGCACGAGGTTTACACTTGATATATCGGCGGTCCCTGTCATAAAGAAGTTGAGTAAGCTCCCGATAATTATAGACCCTTCCCATGCCGTTGGGCAGAGCGACCTTGTTATCCCCGTAAGCAGGGCGGCGGTTGCAGTGGGTGCGGATGGCATACTGGTAGAGTCACATATTGACCCGAGCAAGGCCCTGTCGGACGGGCAGCAGCAGTTAAACGAGAAGGAACTAATCGAGCTTATGAAGCAGCTTGAAAAAGTGGCAGGTGCAATTGGAAAGAAAATAAGATAGTTGATGTGATTTGGAACTGGAAAAATATTTAAATCCCCAGCAAATTAAAGCTGTAAAAAGTACCGAAAAACCACTTCTTGTCATTGCAGGAGCGGGCAGCGGAAAGACCAGGGTACTTACTTACAGGATAGCATACCTTATTAATAATAAAGAGGTAGACCCTTTCAACATACTCGCAATCACTTTTACCAATAAAGCTGCAAAGGAAATGAGAAAGAGGGTAATAGAACTGGTTGGCAAGGTAGGAGAATATATGTGGGTAAGCACTTTTCACTCCTTCTGCGCGAGATTGCTGAGATATGAAATCGATCGTCTCGGAATGTCCAGGAATTATGTAATTTATGATTCTGATGATTCCTTAAAACTGATATCAAATGTGGAAAAAGATATGGACCTGGATATAAAGAGGTTCCCGCCAAGAGCGATGGCATCAGTTATAAGCGATGCGAAAAACAGGTTAATTGACTACGAAACATACTCCAGTGATGCTATGGACTACTTTGAAAAAATAGCTGCAAAGGTTTATACGGGATATCAGGAAAGATTGATAAAGGCGAATGCCCTTGATTTTGATGACCTGCTTATGTATACGGTTAACATTCTGGATATGTATCCGGAGGTTAAAGTAAAATATCAGGATAAGTTCGAGTATATCCTGGTGGACGAGTTCCAGGATACCAACCTTGCCCAGAACAAAATCGTGCTTCTTCTGTCCGAGAAAAATAATAAACTATGCGTTGTCGGGGATGATGACCAGAATATTTACAGTTGGCGGGGAGCAGAGATAAAAAACATAATCGATTTCGATAAGTGTTTTAATGATACCGTTGTGATAAAACTTGAGCAGAATTACCGCTCCACACGGAATATACTTAATGCGGCAAACTGCATAATAAAGAACAACGAGAATAGAAAAAATAAAAAGTTGTGGACCGAAAATCCCGAAGGTGAAATAGTCTCAAAATACACCGCTATGGATGAGAAAGACGAGGTGCGTTTTGTAGTAAGCAAGGTAAGGGAATATATGGGAAAGAGAAATATGAAATACAGGGATTTTGCCATATTTTACAGGACCAATGCGCAGTCAAGAGCAGTGGAAGAATGCCTTGTAAGGGAGAACATACCTTATAAGATTTACGGGGGGCTCAGGTTTTATGATAGAAAAGAAATAAAGGACATGCTTGCCTATATGAAACTCATAGTAAACCCTAAGGATGTAGTGAGTCTTGTAAGGATTGTAAACGTCCCATCAAGAAAAATAGGCAAAACGACAATTTCCGTAATAGAGAAATATTCCAGGAAGAAGAATATGACCTTTTGCGAGGCATTCTACAGGGCTGACGAAATGAATTTGCTGAGTAGCGGTACGAAGAAGAGGATAGCCGGCTTCGTTTCGCTTATGTCAGAATTGAGGGAATTTTCGATGGAAAATGGTGCAGGGATGGTGCTGGAAGAAATATGGAAAAGAACTGGCTACATGAAGGAGCTGGAGAATGAAAATACGATTGAGGCCTTAAACAGGATAGATAACCTTAAAGAGCTTCTGACTGTTACCAGGGAATATGAAGACAAATCATTAATCGGTAATGCAGACGATAGCCTCCTGATGGAAGATATGGCAGGGGGCAGGGGACCAGGAAAAGAAGCTGCCGGTGGAGATGAAAACAGTAATACTGAAGGTTTCTATAACCTGGACAGGTTTCTTGAAGAAGTTTCGCTCCTTACGGATATTGATAATTATGATGAGAATACCGATGGGCTGGTACTTATGACTCTTCATAATGCAAAAGGGCTGGAATTTCCTGTTGTATTCATAATAGGTATGGAAGAGGGAATTTTTCCCCATTCCAGGTGCATGAACAGTATGGAGGAGCTGGAGGAGGAAAGGCGGCTATGCTATGTCGGTATAACAAGGGCAAAGGAGAAAGTTTTTCTATCATCTGCAAGTGCTCGCACTATTTATGGCGATACGGGTTTCAGGGCTGTTTCCCGCTTTATAAATGAAATAAGCAAAGACCTGCTTAAAGACGAGAATCTTAAAAAAGCCAGGGACAAAAAAGGCAAAGCGCCAATAACCAGGAAGGATTATGGGGGAAAGTGTATTTATAAAGAGAACGATATAGTAGAGCACAAATACTGGGGGCAGGGAAAAGTAATGAAGATAAAAAAACTCCCCGACGATTATGAAATCGATGTATTGTTTGGCAAAGCCGGATTAAAGCACCTGCTGCTTAGTTTCGCCCCTATGGAGAAGTTAAAG
>CAYVWW010000047.1:0-930 GCA_964455605.1 uncultured Actinomycetota bacterium
TGATACCGGGGAAATTACACTTGAAGATGCATCAAAAGTAAGCTCCTCGCCAACATTTGCACTTATATCCTGGCCTGCATCTGCAGTTACCGAATAATCGGTAGTGCCGGTTTCATCATCAGACGCCTGCCATACTTCATTTGCAAATAGTATGATTTTACCGGTATATGTAGAACCCGGCGCCCATCTTCCATTTAAAAAGCCCAGGGTGGTATCACCGGTATATCTGTAATGCGAGTTGTCAAAATGTCGCGGATCATACTGGTTGCTGCAGTACTCATTAACATGGTCAGGATAATAATACCATGCAAGATGTGCATAGTGGGCTATTACTCCCAGCTCTTCCGTAGCAAAACTATTACCAGGAATACCGGGAGCAACTGCTCCCATCCCGCAGAAATTATTCTGGTCCGGTTTAACATCACCGGTAAATTCCAGAAAACCTGTTTCATGGCACATCTGTGCCCAGGCAATATCCGCTCTTATATCAAATAACTGGCCATACTGAATATATAGTTCCGCTAATCTTGTAGCCCTTTCTGTCTTATCCGAGTCTCTACCGGTAAATAAACTTACCAGCTGTCCAACCGTTACTTCCCTGTAACCTACTACAACTGTGGAATTTGATACTGAAGAAACCTCGCCTTCGCCAGAAGTATCTTCTTCATCCTCTTCTTCGCCCTCAGATTCAGAAATAGTTGCATATACCTGAACCGTAGCAGATTGAGCATCCTTATCATCCTTAACTGTAAGTTTTACCAGATAAGTTCCGGCTTCACTGTAGGTATGCACCGGACCTGCTCCGCTGCCACTGTTCCCATCGCCAAAATCCCAGATATATTCAGCAATACTGCCATCGGAATCAGTTGAAGCCGAACCGTCAAAGGTTATCTCCTCATCCACTATTCCCTCATAAGGTCCGCCCGGGTT
>CAYVWW010000047.1:940-7994 GCA_964455605.1 uncultured Actinomycetota bacterium
TTGCTACCGGAATACTATTTGGCTGCTCTTCGGGTTCATCTTCTTTAACTACATTTATCTTAACCATATTATAGCTATAGTTGCCATTTGTATCATAAGCATAAACACCTAAAATATTCTCACCTTTAACGAGTGAATCAAGGTTAACCCTTAGCATATAACCACTATTAAGGATATCGCTTCTTCCAAGATCAGGCCGTTCAAACCTTGAGCAGGTTCCAAGGAAATTACTTTCATTTTTTTCCGTGCCCTTATAGATTTCTACCTTTGCCAGCTCTTTGGGGGGAATATTATTTAAATCAGCAGCCCAGCCACTTATAAGGAAACTACTACTTACAGTGGTATTATTGCTGGGATAATCAACAATCACTGAAAATCCTGCGGAACTATCACCGCTTCCACCTGTATAATCTCCTGTATCCTTGTTTATTCCTTTAGAAAATTCATTAATTGCATTAAATAGCCCCACTGCGCACTTTTCCTGGAAGCTAGCAGTTTTTAAAAGCTCTGCCTCGGTGGGATTCGAAACAAACGCGCACTCTACAAGTGCTGCAGGCATATTCGTATATTTTATAACTCTGAAGTTTGCAGTCTTTACGCCCCGGTTAGCCCTTCCAATCTGGCTTAAGATTCTTGACTGCACAAGGTTCGCAAGCTGGCTTGAGCCATTTACCCCATTCGGGCACCAGTATGTTTCAGTTCCATTTGCAGATGTTGAAACGGAAGCATTATTATGAATTGAAATAAAAATATCTGCCTTGCTGTTATTCGCCATGCTGACAATCTCATCAAGAGTATGATACTGGTCTCCTGTTCTCCTCATAACCACTGTAAATCCGGCTGCTTCAAGCTTAGCTTTGAGTTTATTAGCAATTGCCAGGTTTGCATCTTTTTCTTTCAGTCCGTTCCATACGGCGCCGGGATCCTTGCCACCATGTCCGGGGTCAATAAACACCTTTATGCCATTTCCCGCATAAAGGGTTTTATCGACAGGCAACATTAACATTGATAAACAAAACATAAATACAAAAAGAAAAATTCCGGCAATTCTTGATATCTTTAATAATCTTTTCATAATTAATATAACTTTCTTTTCAAGGTTTAATAATTAGCCCCTTATTAAATCAGTTCTTCTATAACATGGATTCTGGAGATCAAGCATCCCCAGAACATTCAATTTTTTCCCATCAATGTAAAAAGATACCGCGTCGACATCAGAAAATTCGGTAAGCGTATTTACTACTGAATATACGAGCAGGATATCCTCCGTATCACTTGTGAGCCTATCCTCTACGAAATTCGCTGAAAAATCAATCTTTGCGATTCCATCTTCCAGCACCACGGAATTAATCACTGTCGTATCAGGAATAAGGCGTATCAAACTACTATTAACCGGAAGCTTCATTAGTTCATTTAACGCTTCGACATATTTACTTCCGCCGGGGGACAATCCCCTTGATTCGCCAACCAGGTGCGAAACCTGTGAATCAGCATAATAAACATTTATATCCAGGTCATCCTGAGTTTCATCGGACTGCTCTTCCGCCTGATTTTCAGAATCTTCGCCGGATGAATCGTCATTATCCAAAGGAGTATCTTCATCTTCACCGGTTTCATCCCCTTCGTCAGACTCTTCCCCGGTTTCGCCTTCACCTGAAGTATTTGTATCTTCCGTACCGGTAGAGTCATTAGAGGAAACATCCGCTTTATCATCCTGAAGATTGCCTGTATCGTCAAGTAGTTGACAGCCGATATTAAAGGTAGTTAATGATAGAATTAAAAAAAGGACTCCAGACACCAATATTATGTATGGTAAATCCAGTATTTTTTTCTTAATACTGTTATTTTTCATTGCTACAAATCTTTTATTTTTTTGCTATTTATATGCTACTATAATTTCTATAACTAATTATATAATTTATTTATAATATTAGTATTAAATATAATTACACAATTAATCAATTATGTCAAATCAGTCAGGGGAACGGGCTTAAATTTTCAAAAACGGTATTTTTGGCTATCCCAGACAATATTCACATTTAATTTTAGTATTTCCCTAATATCCCTTATCCTGGGAAATATAACAATATATAACCCTTCATCAGTACGCACCGCTGCCCCGGAATATCCTCATAATTGTAAGGATTACAATTTTAAACTCCAGCCAGATTGACCAGTTCTGTATATAATACAGGTCCAGCTTGATTCTTTCTTCATAATTTACATCGCTCCTGCCGCTGACCTGCCACAACCCTGTAATTCCCTGATTAACCTGCATCCTCTTCTTTTCCCATTCTTCAAGCTGGTCTCCTTCCTTTACGGCAAGCGCCCTCGGACCTATTACGCTCAACTCGCCTTTCAGCACATTTATAACCTGTGGTAATTCATCAATGGAAGTTTTTCTTAAGAATCCCCCTATTCTTGTAATCCTCGGGTCTTCCTTTATCTTAAACTCACTTTTCCTGTCATAAATTTTCTCTATATATTCTTTTTCCTTATCAGCTCCGGCTCTCATAGTCCTGAACTTATACAGGTTTATTTTCCTGAAATCCCTGCCATATCTCTGCTGTTTATATAATACAGGGCCTTTCGAATCAAGCTTTATAAGAACCCCAACTACCGGGTAAACCAGCATAAAAATAATAAATAAGACTATTGCTATCGAGTAGTCAATTGCGAACTTAACTATTTTATCAAAGGTCTTCATTTCAACCTTATGAATCTGGATTAACGGCACCCCCATATATTCAAACATTTTCATCCTGGATACTGAGAATTCGAATAACGAAGGCGACATCTGCACTTCTATATCCGGGTCTTTCACCTTATCCATAAGAGTGAGGATATCAAAATACTTAAGTTCGGGAGATGAAATTATTATCCGATGTATATTGTACTTATCGACGATAGAACCCAGATCTTCAAGTGCCCCCAGCACTTCCATATCTCCCCGGCCATTTATACTCTGTCCCTTTTCCCTGTCGCCCCTATCATCAATAAGGCCTACTACGTTTATCTTCTCAATCATGCTTTTTCTAAAAGTGTGCGCTATCCTTTTACTCTCTTCGTTAATTCCGATAATGGCTACATTCGTTTTCTCACCAGTCCTTGATAAAAGAATAAAAAATAATCTCTTTGCAACCGTCCGGCTAACAATAACAAGGACTATTGGAATTATGGTTGAATAGACAAGCCACAAACGGGAAAGCTGGTAACCTTCCCTGTTAAAATAATAATTAAACATTATTATCAGAAATATGCTTATAATTACGCTGGATGCTACTCCTTCGTTCTCTCCCATCCCCTGGTAAAGGTTCCTGAAACTATATAGTTTCCTGAAAGCAAAAATAGCAATAATTAGAAATATGCCAACGATCGAATAAATTACATAATATCTAATATTTACACCCAGAACTTCGTAAGTTTCAGCCCTGAACTTTAATATGAAGGATAATAAAAATGATAAAGATAAAAATATTAAATCACTAAAAAAAAGAAAAATTCCAAAAAGTGCTTCCCTTTTCCTGAAATTGTTATGAACCTTGCTTTTACCCAAGATTTACTCTCCTGACTGTTACTCCTCTATCTTATTATAAAAAAGTCCTGCGGTATTCATCGTATTTTTCTTCCATAAACTTTATAAAATCCTTCTTAAATCTTTCCCTGCTGAACCCCAGGGAATTCCCCCTTATTTTGTAGGGGTCAAACATGTCAGGTTTTGACTCAAAATCCTCAATAATATCTATCAAATCTTTATGATCCTGCTTGTGGAAAAATAATCCCGTTTTACCCTCAACAACAGTTTCAAGCAGCCCCCCTCTTCCAAATCCAATTACAGGAGTGCCGCTTGCCTGCGCTTCGACCGGAGTTATCCCGAAATCTTCCTCACCGGGGAATATAAAGGCCTTTGCGCCTGCATAGAACTGTTTTAAACTATCCGCTTCCTGCCAGCCCACAAACTTTATATTCGGCTTTGCCATTTTTTTAAGTCTCTTATACTCGCCACCCTCACCAATTATTACAAGCTCCTTTTTAAGCTCATTAAAAGCATTTACGGCTATGTCTATCCTCTTATATGATACGAGCTGGCTAACTATCAGATAGTAATCCTCTTTCCTGGCACTGAATTTCATATTCTCTACATCTACAGGAGGATAAATCACTGTAGAATCCCTTCGGTAGTATTTAAGGATTCTTTTTTTTACATTATTAGAATTGCTTATAAAATAATCCACCCTGGAAGCTGTTGCGAGGTCCCATACTCTCAAATAATTAAAGAACTTTTCTATATACTTTCTTTTTAAAAATCCAACCTTTTCATTTTTAAGGTAATCAAAATACATATTCCAGAGGTATCTCATCGGGGTATGGCAGTAACAGAAGTGGCATGTCTCCGGATTTGTCAGGACCCCCTTTGCAATACCCGATTCGCTGCTTATTACGATGTCATAATCAGAAAGGTCGAACTGCTCTATGGCAACCGGCATAAACGGGAGATAAGTTTGATACTTTTTCTTAGCAAATGGGAACTTCTGGATAAAAGAAGTATTTATTTTATGTTTGTTTATTTCTTCAGAGATTTTAGAACTGTTATATACAAGGGTAAATATATCAATATCAGGAAAAACATCGCAGATGGACTCCACTACTTTTTCTCCTCCCCTCATTCCGGTGAGCCAGTAGTGGACCAGTGCAGTTTTTTTATTCTCTAACATATCTTATGCTTAATTTTCCGTATAATTTTGTTCTTTACCCGATGCAAATAAAATCCCTATTACCAGTATATTATATTAAAAGGATAATATTTATTATTGTAAATTGAAATTGATAAAAAATCATTAACTTTATAATGAGATTCCAACCCCAACTTTTTATTTAATAATCCTGAATATAAATAACAAAATTTAATCCAGCAGATCATCAATATTCCGGTCCATCCAGGCAGTTCTATCCGAGAACCAATCCTTCAATTTCTCTATTTCCTCTTCATATGACTCCGTATAGGGACTTGTATTGGGCCATATATATATATCCCACGTATCCCATTTTTCGGAATTTCTAATCTGGGCTTCAGAAAGTATACCTACATTATTATCTATTAACCTATATATATTTTCATCACTTAGTACATTTTGCCTGAGTTCTTTCCATCTTTCTATAAATTTCCTGACAAAATATTCATCTTTAAAAAGCCTTTCTGTCCAGATTGTCTTTGTGTGTTTCCATCCCGTGGGTTCATTCAAATCCGCTTCTTCGCCAATGTTGCCGGCAGTCAAATTAAAATCCCATACAGGACCCAGCTTTAATTTTCCATATCTATCTTTAGAAATGAAGGTGCTCTTCCAGAAAAAATCCCTGTTTTTAAATAATTCACCCAGGATTATATAATCGATGTAAGAATCAACATCTATATATTTCTGGTAACCCACGACTTCATCTTTGAAACTATCGCCATATAAAACAAGTTCAAATTTATTTATATAATCAGCAATCCATGCCTTTTGCTTATCTGTTATATTACTACCTCTCGGATATTTAATTATCAGTGTTGATCCTCTGTCAGTTTTAAAATACGATTCTTCCGGTTGAATTACTGATGGTTCAGTCATTTCTAAAATATACCCTCCCGATATGAGACCTGTATCATCAGAGTCTAATTTTTCAACATCAACCCTATCTTTATTTCGCTTCACCCTTTCAGCCAGAACATACAAACCTCTATAACCAAGCTGGCTGGTTTGACCTTCTATCCCATCTAAAAAAACCTCTACGAATTTTGTTCGCGGAGCATATAATCCCATCTGATTGCTTAACTCAAAAGCCAGCGCATCTCTCATTAACGACCTGTCACTGTAAGGGGCAATCAATACCCAATCTGATTCTTCCGGCATACCCAGTATCGATACATTTTTATCTTCATTATTTTCATCTCTTATCTCGATAGAATAAGGTTTTTTGGGTGATAGCTCCATAGAAGTATGGCCTCTTAGCTCTATGCCGATATTATCATAATAATTAAAAACTGTGTTATTTATAAAATTCTTTTCATCCGAATCATTAAACATTATTTTCATAGATGCGCTTATTTTGAAATCGTCCGGTATAATAATATTGTTAGTATTTATTACGACTATAGGGATGTCGCAATCTGTAAGGTAAAAGTCATATTTCTTTTCGCTTTCTTCAGTTTCAATTTTCAGTATCCCATGAAATAAAAATTCATTAAAATCGTATTCCTGACCCGAACTTAATCTGAGCATTTCATAGCTTTTCTGCTTATAGCTTTCATTATCAATCATGATATCAATTTTCTCTACCGAATAATTTCCCTGTTTATCGAATGCGTATACATATATGCTGTGGAGACCGTTTCTCAGATATGTCGTATCGATAGAAAGTTCAAATCCGGTATCAAGATAAGCTTCATTACCAAAATGTTCAGCTACATCTTTTCTGGAAACAATTCTTGCCTCTCCTAAATAAGAATTGATATTTTTTGCCGGCCCATCGAATAGGATTATATATTCTACCCCTGTATTTTCTTTAACTTTTTCATTTAATGCCCATCCGTAAATAAATACTTTACCTTCCAGGATTTCGCCTTCCAGAGGTTCATCGATAAAAATAGTTAATTCACCTGTATTTTTACCATTAGCTATCATTTTTTCAAAGTTGGCATATTCATTTCCGGGAACAACAAATTCGCCCGTGGAAACAGGTTCGATATAAATATTAGTGCCAGGAGAAAAGTACCAGCTTACTTCTTGAACCGTATCAGATTCCGGAGGAAGCGCGCAAAATATGGTACCGGTTTTTTCGTCAATATAGGCAAACTCATCTCCTATCTTAATAAGATGCGGGTAGTCTATATAACTATCCAACCATTCGATCCTGTCTCCTACGAATTTCTTTATATATTCTATTTCACCAGTAAAGCTTGAATCATTATAAATATCATTTGTTGCATACCATTTTTCAAAATTCCTATTCGCCGCTCCCTCAAGAGTGATAGTTTTTTCATCAATAATCTCATATATGACATCTGCAGTTATTA
>CAYVWW010000048.1:0-7824 GCA_964455605.1 uncultured Actinomycetota bacterium
CTTCATTATAATCATTATTCGCAATTATACAATCATAATATTTTTCATATTTTAGCTCATTTTTAGCAATATCAAGTCTTTTTTTTGTCTCCTCCGCGCTTTCAGCGCCCCTTTTCTTTATTCTTCTTTCGAGCTCATCAATGGAAGAAGCCGTAATAAAAATAAGGTATGCATCTTTTATCTTTTCTTTAACCTGCATGGCACCCTGAACATCAATTACCAGTATGACATTTTTCCCTTTATCTAAATTATCCTTTACATACTCCCCTGGAGTACCGTATAGATAACCTGCATAAGACGCCCATTCCAGTAGCATATCTTTTTCTAGTAGCTTATCGAACTCTTCCCTGCTTACGAAATGATAATGGCTGCCATGCGTTTCGCTTTCCCTGCTGGGTCTGGTGGTAACCGAAATGGATTTAACAAAATTATCCGAATGCTTTATTGCATCAATGACCAAACTACTTTTCCCCGAACCAGAAGGCCCGGAAACAATGAACAATTTTCCTTTATCTGCCATAAAAATACTTCGATATCTACCAGCCTAGCTTATTTTAAAAAACTGGTAAAAGCTAATTTTTTGTTTCTTGCCCAATCCGCCAACTTTTTTATTAGGGCTTATCTTTAGATTTTTTAAAGTTTTCAATGCATTCACCCTGCCATTGCGGGGGAGCGCGCTAACCAGCTCCAGTACTTTCATATTGCTTATATAGTTATCAAAAAGCTCTTTATCCTTAAAAATTTTTATAAGATCTGTCTTGCCTTCCTTTAACATACTTTTTATCTCAGCTCTTTTTTTCCTGATCAATCTTGCTTTTTCCAGACCTTTTCGTCTGTCGCCATCACTTAAATTATTTAAAGACATGCAGCTCCCTCTATAATGAAAAAACTAGATGCATACACTAGAGTATACAAATATATATATTTAATATCAACTTATTTTGCTAATTAAATTGACTTAATTTTCTTTCTACTTCCCGGATATTCAATTGGATAATTCTTTTTACATAATTCACATTCTGAAGGCAGATACTTGTCGATATCCAGTTTAATAAGATAGTAGTAAGGACATTTAAACCTTATATTTTCAGAGCGGTCTACGATACTTGCAACTGCTTTTACCTTTGCCCCATAGCTCTCGCATATCTCTATAACTTCTCTAACCGAACCACCTGTGGTTATAACATCTTCGGCTATTATAACTTCTTCACCTTCATTTACTTCGAAGCCCCGCCTCAGTTCCATTTTTTTATCTTTTCTCTCGGCAAAAATCATCCTGCAACCTGCCGCATATGCAAGCATATAACCCCATTGTATGCCTCCTATTGCAGGGGATACCACCTTGGCTATCTTTTTTAAATCAACATCCCCTTTTATCAGACTGAGTGCCTTGCCTGCAAGTTGAAATGTAATATCAGGATATTGAAGTAATTTTGCACACTGCAAATAATAATTGCTGTGATATCCGGAGGTCAACTCGAAGTGTCCTTCCATTATGGAACCCGTATCCTGTAATATCTTGAATAAATTAGTACCTTTAACCTCACTGATTACTTTAATCATAATTATAAGCTCCTGTTTATTTCTTCCAGATACAATTCTATCGTTCCGGGTATATCGGCACTTTTCGTTATGGAACGGCCCACTATCACGAAATCCGCCCCCTTCGATATCGCCTGCCCTGGAGTATTTATCCTCTTCTGGTCACCCGTTTCATCCCCTTTAAGTCTTATCCCTGGGGTTGCAATATAAAAATCGTTTCCCAGTTCCTTCCTTATTGGCTCTACTTCGTTGGGCGAACATATTATACCATCCATTCCAGAATCAACTGCAATTTTAGATAAACTTAAAACCGAAGTTAGAAAACCATCTCTGAAACCAAGAGATTCAAGATCCCTGCTGTCAAGACTCGTAAGAATTGTTACGGCAAAAAAAAGCGGCTTATGTATGGATTTAATCTTCATCTGCTCTTCGATAGCCTCGCGCGCGCTTACTAGCATCTGTCTGCCTCCAAGGGTATGGATAGTCAGGGCGCTGATATCAAGGTTCGCTATAGCAGCACTGGCACGGCCTACCGTATTCGGTATATCCATAAGCTTGGCATCAAGCATCACCCTGTAGCCAAAACTCCTTATAGTATTTACTATAGCAGTCCCGGTGCTATATATTAATTCCAATCCTATCTTTATTGTTGACACCCTGCCTGATATTTTCTTGCAAAGACTTATAACCTCATTTTTACTGCTGGCATCGATGCTTACTATTAACCTTTCCGATGGTAGCAACTTAACCTTTTTCAAGTCCTTACCCTTCCGATTATTTCATTTATATTATAAATTTTCCTTCTTTCGAGATAAGAAGTTAAGCCTTCTATAATCTCCCTGCCAATATCATACTGGACGAAATTTGCGGTCCCTATGCCTATCGCACTCGCACCTGCTATAAGAAACTCCAGTGCATCCCTAACACTGGATATGCCTCCCATACCTATAACCGGTAGAATTTTTTCCTTTGCCAGAGAGTATACTTTTGCAAGCGCAACTGGCTTGATTGCCGGACCCGAAAGCCCCCCTGTTACAGTTGCCAGTTCGGGCTTAAATGTCTGTACATTTACAGCCATTCCAACCAGTGTATTGACAATGGATAATGCCTCTGCTCCACCTTTTTTTGCAGCAACTGCAGCTTCAAGAAGATTGTGCTGGTTAGGGCTTAGCTTTGCTATTACAGGAGTCCCCAGAATCTCAACAACCGACCACACTATCTCTTTTACATCTTCCGGAACAATACTAAACGCCAGTCCTCCCCTTTCCACATTTGGACAGGACAAATTAAGCTCTACCGCAAGTATTCTTTCATTGATGTCCGAAATCTTATTTGCAAGGCTGATAAAATCCTTTTTTTCCTGTCCGAATATACTTAAAATAAGTTTTACTCCTATCTTTTCAGCTTCCGGGAGATGTTTTTTTATAAAAACATCAATACCGTCATTCTGAAGCCCGATAGAGTTCAATATTCCGCCATTGGTCTCAAAAATCCTTGGAGGTGGATTTCCCATCATTTGCTTTAAAGAATAGCTTTTTGTCGTTACGGCTCCAAGCATTGAAGTATTGTAAAACTGATTATGCTCTACCCCATAACCAAACGTACCTGAACACATAATTACAGGATTGTTCAACTTTATCCTGCCCAGTTCAACCGAAAGGTCAGGACTTTCCCTTACTTCATATTCGTCATATGAAAAAAGTTTATCCTCTTCAGTCAAAAATTACCTCCCTTAAATCAAAGGCAGGCCCATCTTTACATACTTTTTTATAAGAAAATCCCCTTTTGCCCTTTTTAACTTTTATAACACACCCATTACATACGCCTATTCCACAGGCAATCATTTCTTCAAGAAGTGCCGTTACCTTATTATCTGTACCCATATAATTCTTTTTTAGTACCTTCAGCAACCCTACGGGGCCGCAGCAATAAACTTCGTAATCCTTGAATAACTTTAAATTATTCCAGATATAATCAGAAATAAGGCCCTTTTCCCCCCAGCTACCGTCTTCAGTAAAAATGGCATAATTTATCTTAAGCTCTATTAAATCTTCTTCCCACCTTAAATAATCTTTATTCCTGAAGCCCGCAGCAAAAAAAACATTTTTTTGCATTTTGACTGATTCCTTAGCCAGCAAATACAGCGGGGCAATCCCTATTCCTCCCCCTACTAAAAGTATATTCTTACCGGCTGAACCAAGATCTACTCCATTACCAAGCGGTCCTACGAAATCAAGGGTATCGCCTTTTCTCAGATCGGAGAGGAATCTGGTCCCCTTGCCCCTTACTCTATATAACATGGAAAATACGTTAAATTTTTTCTCAATGTCGAAAATTCCAAAAGGCCGCCTTAACAGTGGGTCCAGGGTTCCCGGATACGAGCACCTGACATTGACAAACTGCCCTGGCTGCGCTTCTTTGCACATGTATGGTGAAAAAACGCTAATCTTAAAAAGGTTATCGCTGTATTTTTCGTTAGAAATTATTTCGCCTTTTAAAAGTTTCATTAATATTCCTGTATAGGTTTAACACCAACTTTAAGTTTGTTTTTTATTTCCACTATTCCCTGTACAAGAGCTGACGCTCCGGATATTGTCGTAACTGAAGGAACATTATGAAGAACGGCAGCTGTTCTGAGGTAATACCCGTCACTTCTTGCCATGCTGCCTTCAGGTGTATTTATTATCAAGTCAATTTCTCCATTTTTAATCATATCCAGGACATTTGGCCTGCCCTCTCTTATTTTTAGAACTTTGTCACACTTTATACCCTTTTTTCCCAGAGCATCGCCGGTCCCGACTGTCGTAATTATCTTAAAACCAAGCTCCAATAATTTGCTGGCAATATTTACTATTGAATCCTTATCCTTATCGTTAACGCTTATAAACACCGAGCCGGTTGTCGGGAAAAACTGGTTTGTAGCAATCTGTGTCTTTGCAAATGCTATACCGAAGCTTTTATCTATGCCCATAACCTCGCCTGTCGATTTCATCTCCGGTCCCAGTATAGTATCGACACCCGGGAACCTGTTAAAGGGTAATACGGCTTCTTTGATGCTATAATAATCGATCAAGGTAGAATCAATTTTTTTAAATTTTATGTCCTTTAATTTTTTTCCGGTCATTACAAGGGATGCAATCTTTGCCAGTGGAACACCTATTGACTTGCTAACAAAAGGAACCGTACGAGAAGCTCTTGGATTTGCCTCCAGCACATATACAACCGAATCCTTAATAGCGTACTGGATATTCATAAGTCCCCTTACTTCAAGCTTTTTTGCCATCCTGAATGTGTAATCCTTTATCGTTTCTATAATATCCTTACCAAGGGTAAATGGCGGTATCACGCATGCGCTGTCACCTGAATGTATCCCGGCTTCCTCTATGTGCTCCATTATCCCTCCGATAAACAGCTCTTTCCCATCATAAATAGCATCGACATCAACCTCGATCGCGCTCTCAAGGAATTTATCTATAAGTATCGGTTTATCGTAAGATACAATTGCAGCATTCTTAACATAATCGATAAGGCTCTCCTCGTTATAAACTATATTCATTGCCCGTCCACCAAGCACATAGGAAGGCCTGACAAGAACCGGGTAACCTATTTTACTGGCTATCTTTTTTGCTTTATCAACACCCATAGCTGTTCCGCTTTCCGCCTGGGGAATATTTAACTTCTTAAGCATCGCGCCAAATCTTTTCCGGTCCTCTGCCAGATCAATGCTATCAGGAGAAGTCCCCAGAATATTTACACCTGCCTCCTTTAGCTTCAGGGCAAGTTTTAACGGAGTCTGACCCCCGAATTGCACTATTACCCCGTAAGGCTTTTCTGCTTCGACTATATTCATTACATCCTCAAAAGTTATAGGCTCAAAATACAACCTGTCTGAAGTATCGTAATCCGTGCTTACTGTTTCCGGATTACAGTTAATCATTATGGTTTCAAATCCTGCATCACGCAGTGCAAATGACGCATGCACACAGCAGTAGTCGAATTCAATACCCTGGCCTATGCGGTTGGGGCCACCTCCAAGAATAACTATCCTTTTCTTATCTGAAGAGACTGCTTCGTCTTCAGTTTCGTAGGTAGAATAATAATAAGGTGTATATGCTTCAAATTCACCTGCGCACGTGTCAACCGTCTTAAAAGTCGCTTTAACGTTCATTTTTTTTCTTAAAGCCCTTACATCTTCCTCGCTGCTTTTACATAAATTAGCTATCTGAATATCCGAGTAACCAAGCGTTTTGGCTTTATGAAGCATATCCCTGTTTATGTTTCCCAAATTATATTTTTTTATAGATTTTTCAAATCCCACAAGCTGCTTTATATTGTTTAAAAACCATGGGTCTATTTTCGTATATCTTGATACTTCCTCTATGCTCATTCCTTTCTCGAAAGCATATTTTATATAAAAAACCCTGTCCTGGTTTGGAATTGAAAGCTTCTCTTCTATTAATTTTTTGCTTAAATAATTCTTCCCATCGGCGCCAAGGCCATACCTGTCTATCTCCAGGGACCTTATTGACTTCTGCAGAGCTTCCTTAAAAGTTCTTCCTATTGCCAGAACCTCTCCGACAGACTTCATCCTTGTCGTAAGACTTGAATCTGCTCCGGGGAACTTCTCAAAAGTCCACCTCGGGAATTTTACAACTACATAATCAATCGAAGGCTCGAAGCAGGCAGGCGTTTTCCTTGTTATATCATTCTGAATTTCATCAAGCGTATAACCTACTGCCAGCTTAGTAGCAATCTTTGCTATAGGATAACCGGTTGCCTTTGAAGCAAGTGCGCTACTTCTGGAAACCCGGGGGTTTAATTCGATTACTGCCACTTTTCCATCCTCGGGATTAACCGCGAATTGTATATTTGAGCCCCCTGCATTAACCCCTATCTCTCTCATTATCTTTATACTCGCATCTCTTATGTTCTGATATTCTTTATATGTAAGCGTCTGGGCCGGTGCTGCGCATATACTATCTCCGGTGTGTACGCCCATCGGGTCGAAATTCTCTATCGAACATATGACTATCACATTATCGTTTTTATCCCTCATCATCTCCATCTCAATTTCCTTCCACCCTGCAACTGATTTTTCTACCAGTACTTCGGATTTAGGGGACACATCAAGACCCCTCGTCACAATATCGATAAATTCTTCCTTGTTAAATGCAACTCCTCCCCCAAGGCCACCAAGCGTAAAGCTTGGCCTTACCACAAGCGGGAACTTCAATTTCCTGCTAAAGCTTAAAGCTTCCTTTAAGCTACGCGCATAACTGCTCGGAGGTACGTACAATCCTATCCTGTCCATAGATTCCTTAAACTGTTCCCTGTCTTCAGCCCTATTAATAACATCTATGTCAACTCCAATAAGTTCTACTCCATATTTTTCCAGAATACCCTCATTCGATAAAGCCGCAGCCATATTCAATCCTGTCTGACCTCCTAACGCAGGGAGTAGCGCATCCGGCCTCTCCTTTTTTATTATTTTTTCCACGAACTCAGGTGTCAGTGGCTCGATATAAGTCCTATCTGCAAATTCCGGGTCAGTCATAATAGTCGCGGGGTTGCTGTTCACAAGCACTACTTTATAACCTTCCTGCTTAAGAACTTTACATGCCTGGGTTCCCGAGTAATCGAATTCACAGGCCTGTCCGATAATTATAGGACCCGAACCTATAAGCAAAATCTTTTTTAAATCTTTTCTTCTGGGCATAAAACCATCTTTCTAATCTCTTTTTTTAAAATTCTCAATCAAATCAGTAAACTTACTAAATATATACCTTGAGTCATGTGGCCCCGGCCTGCCTTCGGGATGAAATTGTATGGTAAAAGCATTTACATCCCTGTACTCTAAACCTTCAATCGTATCATCATTCAGATTAATATGAGTTATCTCGCAACCGGTTCCCTTAATATTTTTCAACGATTCCTTTTTAACCGCAAAACCGTGGTTCTGTGATGTTATCTCGACCTTTCCTGTCTCCAGGTTTTTAACCGGATGGTTCCCACCATGATGGCCGAACTTTAACTTGTAAGTTTTTGCTCCAAGCGCTATAGACAGTAGCTGGTGGCCCATGCAGATTCCAAAAATTGGCCTCCTGCCAATTAGCTTTTTTATGGTTTCTACCGCATATCCGATTGCCGAGGGATCCCCCGGCCCATTAGAAAGCACTATTCCATCAGGATTATACCCCATAATCTCCTCAGGTCCCATTGATGCAGGTACGACAATTATTTTAAATCCTTCCCAGTCAAGACATTTTAAAATGCCTTTCTTAA
>CAYVWW010000049.1:0-7812 GCA_964455605.1 uncultured Actinomycetota bacterium
CGGATCAGCTTGTTAGGGGAACAGTGATTTTACCTAACGGGACAGGAAAGGCGCTGAAAGTACTTGTTATCGCACAGGGCGAAAAGGCAAGCGAAGCGGAAGAGGCAGGAGCTGATTATGTTGGCGGGGAAGAAATTGTAGAAAAGATAAGTAAGGGATGGCTTGATTTTAATGTTTGCATAGCGACTCCGGATATGATGAAACACGTTGGTAAAATTGGTAAGATTTTGGGTCCGAGGAAATTGATGCCCAATCCTAAGTCTGGAACAGTTACACTTGAAATAAAAAAGGCAGTTGAGGATTCTAAAAAAGGGAAGCTGGAGTTCAGGACTGATAAGGGTGGCGTAGTCCATTCGACAATAGGAAGGGCATCTTTTGGTAAAAAGGAACTGCTGGAAAATTATCTTGCTTTGATCAGTGCTGTCATAAAGTCAAAACCACCGGCTTCTAAAGGTAGGTATGTGAAAAGTATTTACCTATCACCGACTATGGGTCCGAGCATTAAGATAGATCCGAATAAAATGACGGAGGCGTCGGAGGCAGCTTAGAAATAAAAGGGCAATAAGAACGGCAGGAATTTCCTGTATAAATTAAATAATATAATATAAACCTGAGACAGTAGGCGTTATTTAAAAAGATTAAGTAACTTAATTCCCTACCGAGGTTGATTTAGGATAATGAATCGGCCTTCAGGGAATGGGGCCGGTTTGATTTTTTATAAGTATTATTTTTTGTAAAAAATATTTTTTGGAGGTCGTAATGGCCAGGGAAGAAAAAATTGGTGAGGTAGAAAAATTAAAGGAAATCTTTAAGAGTGGTCAGGGTATTATTTTTACAGACCACAGCGGACTTAAGGCTGTCGATGCCGTAGCATTGAGAGATAAGCTTGTTGAGGCAAATTCATATCTTAAAATAGTAAAAAATACTCTTGCCGGCATAGCGGCGAAGGAAGTTTTTAAAGATTTGAATCTTGAGGAGGTATTTAAGGGGCCGACAAGTATGGTTGTGGGTGGAGAAGACATAATTTCAACTGCAAAGATGCTGGAGGATATTTCGAAAGACCTGGATACTTTAAAAATAAAGGCAGGTTTATTTGAAGATCAGCTTCTGGGTGAGGATGAAGTAAATAAGCTGGCAAGTTTGCCAGGGAGGGAAGTACTGCTAACCAATATCGTTGTTTCAATTAAGTCACCGATGACGAAGCTGGTAGTTGTTTTAAGCGCACTAATCAGGGACCTTGTAATGGTTCTTGATGTGGTAAAGTCAAAAAAAGAAGATATTAATAATTAAGGGAGGAATAATGGCAGAAACAAAAAACACGGCAGAAGAAGTGAAGGAAGAAAAATTGGAAGGTAAGGAAAAAGGAAAAATGAGTGAGGCAAAGAAGACAGGAGATAAAGAAAAATCAGGAAGTAAGGCAACTGCAAAAAGTAAATCTATTGATGGAATTCTGGATTCTATCGAGAAGATGACAGTGCTTGAGCTTTCAGAGCTGGTAAAAGCTCTTGAAGATAAGTTTGGAGTTAGCGCACAGGCTATGTCAGTCGCAGCTCCTGCTACAGGAGGGCCTTCTGCTGCACAGCAGGGAGGGGCGCCAGTTGAAGAAAAAACGGAGTTTGATGTGAACCTGAAGTCGGCAGGAGATAAGAAGATACAGGTTATAAAAGTAGTAAGGTCAGTAACCAGCCTTGGACTTAAGGAAGCTAAAGACCTTGTAGACAAGGCACCAAATATTGTTAAGGAAAAGATTTCAAAAGAGGAAGCAGAAAAGATAAAAAAAGAGCTTGAAGAAGCCGGTGCCGAAGTCGAGATAAAATAGAGCCTATCATTAAGGTAGATTTTATGATGGGACTTAATCCTGGATATTACGGGTAAAAAAGGAATTTTTTAAAGACCTTTCTATGCCCGTATATATTTTATTTTTATCGATAAGTGTTAAATAACAGCTTCACAAAAAAATTAAAGGATAAAAATTTTACATATTTAGAATAGGTAGTTGACTATTTTTCTATATTTGGTAAACTAGTTGTTTGCGAGTTTTCTCGCAAATATTTGTTTGTCAATACTGTTTTTTTAAGTTGTTTTCCCTATTAGAGTAGTTATTAGGAAGATTAGTATAGCCATTTTTCTGCTTTATTAACTTGAAATTTTATTAATGAGGAGAATAAATTAATGCAAAAAATCAAAAAGAGCGAGAGATATAATCTTGGCGTAGATTTAGATCTTACAAGTATGCCCCACCTGCTGGATATACAGAGAAAGTCTTTCCAATGGTTTGTAGAAGAAGGTCTTTTAGAGGCGCTGAGGGATGTATCTCCTATTGAAGATTTCACAGGCGGTATGTCACTTGAATTTTTAGATTGCAGCTTTGATGAAGCGAGTTTTACTCCGGATGAGTGCAAAATGCAGGATATGTCTTATACTGCTCCCCTCAAGGTTATATCGAGATTCATTAACAAGGAAACAGGGGAGATAAAAGAGCAGGAAGTCTTTATGGGAGATTTTCCCATGATGACAGAGAAGGGTACATTCATTATAAATGGAACTGAAAGAGTAGTTGTGTCACAGCTGGTTCGTTCCCCGGGTGTATATTTTGATACCGATGTGGATAAAAAAGCCGAAGTTGACATATATATGTGCAAGGTCATTCCTACGAGGGGTTCGTGGATAGAAATCGAAACGGATAAGAAAAATATTGCCTACGTCAGAATTGACAGGAGGAGAAAATTTTTACTCACTGTTTTCTTAAAATCTGTAGGATTTGGAAATAATGAAGAACTTCTTTCCATGTTTAGCAACTATGATAATAAAAATTGCATTAAAAACACTATTGAAAAAGATTTCACTGAGACTGAAGAAGAAGCACTGGTCGAGATATATAAAAAATTGAGGCCTGGTGAGCCACCTACCGTTGAAAGCTCAAGAAGTCTTATAAACTCTTTATTTTTCAACCCAAAGAGATACGATTTTGGGAAGGTAGGGAGATATAAAATGGATCAGAAGCTTGCCGATGAAAACGATAAGAAGATTCTTGAACGAATTAAAGAAATAAATGAAAAGATGGGCATAGATTCAAATGAAAAGTCTATCCTGAATTGTAAAGATATCTTTTTGATTGTTAAGTATCTTATCCAGTTAATGGGTGGTATTGGTGAAGTTGACGATATTGATCACTTTGGTAACAGAAGAGTAAGAAATATCGGTGAGCTCATACAGAATCAGGTAAGAATCGGCCTATCGAGAATGGAGAGAGTCGTAAAGGAAAGAATGACCACGCAGGATGTTGATGCTATAACTCCAAAATCTCTTATAAATATAAGGCCGCTGGTAGCAAGTTTAAAGGAATTCTATGGCAGCGGGCAACTTTCACAATTCCTGGATCAGACGAACCCTCTTGCAGAAATTACCCATAAAAGAAGACTTAGCGCTCTTGGTCCGGGAGGATTAAGCAGGGAGAGGGCTGGTTTTGAAGTTAGGGATGTTCATCCTTCGCATTACGGCAGAATGTGCCCTATAGAAACACCGGAAGGTCCGAACATCGGACTTATTGGTTCTCTGGCTACCTATGCGAGATTAAATGAATATGGATTTATAGAGACTCCTTATAGAAAAGTCATAAATGGGAAAATTGCTAATAAGATTGAATATTTGTCAGCCGATAATGAGGAGAGCTATGTAATTGCCCAGTCAACTACCAGAACCGGTAAGGATGGCAGGATTCTTGATGAAAAGGTTATGGCAAGGATGGGCGATGAAGTTGTTGCTGTAACTCCTGATGTGGTTGATTATATGGATGTTTCACCAATGCAGATTTTTAGCGCTGCAGCATCTCTTATACCATTCCTGGACCACGACGATGCAAACAGGGCTCTTATGGGTTCCAACATGCAACGTCAGGCGGTACCATTGGTTAATCCCGAGGCGCCATTTGTTGGTACCGGAGTAGAGAGAAGAGTGGCCGAAGACAGCGGAGTGCTTATTCTGGCTAAAGATGACGGTGTAGTTGAGGAAGTGTGTGCCGATTATATCAAGATTAATTATAAAAGTGAGAAAAATTGCACCCATAAATTATATAAGTTTAAGAGGTCCAATCAGGGGACATGCATAAATCAGAAGCCGGTAGTTGAAGTAGGTGAAAAAGTTAAAGCAGGTCAGGTAATCGCCGATGGTCCCTCTACATCCGGAGGAGAACTCGCTTTAGGCAGGAATTTAAGAATAGCCTTTATGTCCTGGGAGGGCTATAACTACGAAGATGCTATTATTATCTCGGAAAGACTTGTAAAGGAAGATGTTCTGTCATCCATACATATATCAAAACAGGAAGTAGAAGCAAGGACAACAAAATTAGGGGCTGAGGAAATAACCAGAGATATACCAAGTATAGGAGAAGAAGCATTACAGAATCTTGATGACCGGGGGATTATAAGAATCGGAGCTGAAGTAAAGCCGGGGGATATACTGGTAGGAAAGATAACCCCGAAAGGTGAAACCGAGCTTACGGCAGAAGAAAAATTGTTGAGAGCTATTTTCGGCGAGAAGGCAAGAGAAGTAAGGGAGAGCTCACTTAAGGTACCTCACGGAGAAGGGGGAAAGGTTCTGGATGTTCAGCTATTTTCAAGAAAAAAAGGACATGACCTTCCGCCGGGAGTAAATGAGCTTGTTAGAGTTTATATTGCAGAGAGAAGGAAGATATCTGTAGGCGATAAACTTGCAGGTAGACATGGTAATAAGGGAGTTATATCCGTAATCCTTCCTGAAGAAGATATGCCATACACGGAAGATGGGGAACCTATTGATATAATATTCAATCCCCTGGGTGTTCCTTCCAGAATGAACGTAGGGCAGGTGCTTGAAACTCATCTTGGATGGGCGGCTTATAAAGGATTGAATAACAAGAAAAAAGATTCAGAGAATGATGGCTCTACATTTGTTGCAACCCCTATTTTTGAGGGTGCCAAAGAAGTAGATATAGTCAAGCTCTTAAAGTCAGTTAATTTGCCACAAAATGGAAAGACCGCCCTTTATGATGGCAGGAGCGGAAAAAAATTATCGGATAAAATTACTGTTGGTTATGCATATGTAATGAAGCTTCTGCATCTTGTAGATGACAAGATCCACGCAAGGTCCACAGGTCCTTATTCACTGGTTACGCAGCAGCCGCTTGGCGGCAAGGCACAATTTGGAGGTCAGAGATTCGGTGAAATGGAAGTATGGGCCCTGGAAGCTTATGGCGCAGCTTATGCACTGCAGGAAATGCTTACTATAAAGTCGGATGATGTAACGGGAAGAGTGAAGACATACGAGTCAATAGTAAAGGGTGAGAATATCGAAAAGCCCGGGATACCTGAATCGTTTAAGGTACTTATTAAAGAAATGCAAAGTCTTTCTCTTGACGTAGAAGTTTTATCAGAGGAAGGCAAGGAAGTAGATGTCTCAACGACAGACGATGAAATTATGAGAACGGTAGAGGATCTGGGAATTGATCTGAATAAAGAGAGAAAGCCGGAGAGAAAAGAAATAAGGGAAGAAATAGCTTTGGGGGAAGAATTAGAAGAGGAAGTAGTTAAAGAAGAGCAGGCAGTAGAGGAAGTAGTTAAAGAAACAAAAGCAAAAAAGGGTAAAGCGGATAAAGCGAAAAAAACAACTGGAAAAGCAAAAAGTAAGAAAGCTACCGGGGATAAAAAGAAAACCGAAGCAGGTGCTCCAAAAAAGAGCAAAAAAGAGGTAAAAAGTAAAAAATAATTATTAAAAGCGTTTACAGATGTTATTTGATGCTTGTCTAATTAATCTGGAGGTATTTTTAAATGGTTGTAAGCATAGACGTAAATAATTTTGATGCTATAAAAATTGGGCTTTCTTCACCTGAAAGAATCAGGTCCTGGTCACATGGTGAAGTAAAAAAGCCGGAAACCATAAATTACAGAACATTGAAGCCTGAAAGAGATGGTCTGTTCTGCGAGAGGATTTTTGGTCCTACAAAGGACTGGGAATGCTATTGCGGGAAGTATAAGAGAGTAAGGTTTAAAGGAATAATTTGTGAAAGGTGCGGAGTCGAAGTAACAAGGGCAATCGTAAGAAGAGAAAGAATGGGTCATATCGAACTCGCATCACCTGTTTCGCATATCTGGTTTTTTAAAGGTGTACCAAGCAGAATGGGATATGTTCTGGATATAAGTCCTAAAGACCTTGAAAAAGTGCTGTATTTTGATTCATATATTATAACAAACGTGGACAGGGAAAAGATAAATGCTGATGTGGATGAAGTTAAGAAACTTCAGCAGAAAGCAGTGGATAAGGCAAAGGAACTGCATCTGGCCAGAATTGAAGAGATAAAGTCCAATAAAGAAAATTTTATGATTGAGAATAGTAGTGATAGTTATGAAAGCAACCAGGAAGAAGAGGGGCAGGAAGATGAAGAAGCGAACGAGGATATAAAAAACGATTCAGAGGACGATAATAACGGTAAAACAGAATCGGTCGAACTCTCGGAAGAGGAGCTTGAAGGCAAGAGAGTAAAGGTTGTGAAAGAAACAGAGATGCTCCTGAAAGAGGAAGATGAAATATATCTGGAAGAATTAGACCTGGTAAAGAGGGCAAGCACATTCTTTTTTAACCTTGAGGAAAAGATGCTCGTTTCCGATGAGGCTCTGTTTAAGAAAATGAAGGAAATCTATGGATATTATTTTAAAGGTGGAATGGGAGCGGAAGCAATAAGGGAGTTACTAAAGAATATCGATTGTAAAAAGGAAGCAGAGGAGCTAAAAGAAGTTATAAAGAAATCCAAGGGGCAGAAGAGAAGTAGAAGTATAAAGAGATTAAAGATAATATCTTCATTCATTGATTCAAAAAATAAGCCGGAGTACATGGTTCTGGATGTTCTTCCGGTAATACCACCCGATTTAAGGCCTATGGTCCAGCTTGACGGTGGAAGGTTCGCAACATCAGACCTGAACGACCTGTACAGGAGAGTAATAAACAGGAACAATAGACTTAAAAAACTACTGGAGCTGGATGCCCCGGAGATTATAGTAAACAATGAAAAAAGAATGCTTCAGGAAGCAGTTGATGCCCTTTTTGATAACGGCAGACGGGGAAGAGTGGTAGTTGGCGCAGGGAACAGGCCCCTTAAGTCTTTAAGTGATATGCTAAAAGGAAAACAGGGAAGGTTCAGGCAGAATCTTCTAGGGAAGAGGGTTGATTATTCAGGAAGGTCAGTTATCGTAGTTAATCCTAATTTGAAACTTCATCAGTGCGGACTGCCAAAGAAGATCGCTCTGGAATTATTCAAGCCGTTTGTTATGAAAAAGCTGGTAGATGAGGGTTTTGCCCAGAATATTAAGAGCGCAAAGACAATGGTGGAGAAAGAAAGCAATGAAGTTTGGGATATACTGGAAGGCGTAATCGAGAATCATCCCGTTTTGCTTAACCGTGCCCCAACGCTTCACCGCCTGGGTATACAGGCCTTCATGCCGATTCTGGTTGAAGGCAAGGCAATACAGATACATCCGATGGTTTGCCCGGCTTTTAATGCCGATTTCGATGGAGACCAGATGGCCGTACATGTACCACTTTCAAATGAAGCGAAAGCCGAAGCAATGATTTTAATGCTGTCCGTGAATAATATTCTATCACCTGCTAGCGGTGAGCCGGTAGTTGTTCCTTCCCAGGATATGGTTCTTGGAATATATTATTTAACTTCCGAGCTTGAAAAATCAGAGGGGAAAGAAAGATTCTATAAAAATATGCGTGATGCTATTCTTGAATATGATTATGGATTTATAACCCTGCATACGCCAATAAAGGTGAAAATTG
>CAYVWW010000050.1:0-7783 GCA_964455605.1 uncultured Actinomycetota bacterium
ACTATTGATAGGACCGCCTTTATTAAGAAAAATTTCTATATTAAAACGAAAATTCTGGCCATCCGCCTTCTCAATATCCCTAACACCATGATAGCCATACAAATCAAGATTTTTTATTATTATCTTATACATTTAAAAAAGATAGCTCCCGCCGGAACACCAGATAGTTAATTACTAACTTATTATTTAAACCCTTCTTTTATCCTTTTTACAACCGCCGCAGCCCTCACCGTTGCCCTTACATCATGTACCCTTAAAATATCCACTCCACTTATAATAGAATAAACCGCTGAAGCAATACTTCCCTCCAGCCTCTCACTGACAGGCAAATCAAGAATATTCCCAATAAATGATTTTCTTGATGCCCCAACCATTACCGGATAACCAAGAATTTTAAACTCACTTATCTTATTCAATATCTCAAGGTTATGCTCAAGCTTTTTACCGAAACCTATTCCGGGATCCACAATTATTTTCCCCCGCTTTATCCCGGATTCAATTGCCTCATTTGCCCTGCCCTCAAGAAAATCATAGATTTCATCAACTACATTATCGTACTGTGGATTATCCTGCATATTCTCAGGTGTCCCTTTCATATGCATTATAACTAACGAAATACCACTTTTTGCGATAACTTCTGCCATGGCTTTACCCATAGCAAGACCACTTACGTCATTTATGATACTGGCACCCTCTTTTATAGCTTTTTTAGCTACTTCTGGCCTGCAGGTATCGGCAGATATCAGGATATTATAATTTTTTTTGATATATTTTATTACCGGTATTATTCTGTCTATTTCTTCTTCAATACTAACCGGACTCGAGCCGGGTCTGGTTGACATCCCACCGACATCGATTATATCAGCGCCTTCATTTATTATTATCTCTGCCTTTTTGTATGCTTTTTCTTTTTCAAAATAAAAGCCGCCGTCATAAAAAGAATCGGGTGTAACATTCAATACCCCCATCACCAGTGTCTTTTCTCCAGATTCAAACTTTCTGCCACCAATCTCAATCTGATTATTTTTTGGGTTATTACCCAGATTCTCCATGCAGATTTTTAAATCCCCTGATAGTTCCTTCAAGCCAAAAGGCTGCGATTTGATTTTACCGATAAGGCTTTCTATCGCGCCTGTTGTACCCTGAATAATAATATCGGTGTATTTGCCATTCCCCTTTATCGTTTCCCAGGATGTTGCGACATCTCCACCTCTCGCAAGCATTTCCTGCTTCAATATATTTGCAGCTGGCGGACTTATTCCCCTCACCTTTATGGAAACAGGAAAGATTTTTTCTATCATAAGGCGCGCACCTTCAGGCGCAACACCTATCTTTGTATATTCCCTTAGCCCTTCCTGCCTGCTCTTTATATTTAATACTCTTATTTTAAATTTCATAAACTATCTATTTTTTGTTTTATAAGTGCCATGGCCTCAGCTCTTGAAGCAGGATTTTCCCTGAATAAGCCCCTGACAACAGATGTCACGGTTATGGTCCCCGGTTTTTTTACTCCTCTCATGCTCATGCAGAGATGCTCTGCCTCTATCACCACTAAAACACCTCTTGGCTTTATTTCCTTCATAATAGTATCCGCCACTATCGAGGTTAACCTTTCCTGTATCTGGAGTCTTTTGGCAACGATGTCAAGCACCCTTACCAGTTTGCTTAAACCAATAATCTTACCGCTTTTATTAGGCACGTAAGCTATGTGCGCCTTCCCGATAAAAGGAACCATATGATGCTCGCAAACCGAGTAAAAGGGAATATCCTTAACCAGTATTATCTCGTCATGGCCCTCATCAAACATCGATTCCAGTTCTTTTGAGGGATCCTTTCCTATCCCGCTGAATATTTCTTCATACATATCCGCAACTCTACCCGGTGTTCCGCGAAGACCTTCTCTGTTTAAATCCTCACCAATACCTTTTAGTATCAGTCTTACCCCTTCTTCTATCTTCTTCCTATCCAATTCTAAACTCCTATCTGAATCGAATTAACACCATAATATTATAGATTATAAATATTTAAAAAAAATTAAAAAATATGCTAAAAGGGGGTACTGCCCCCCCCCTGCAATGAATTTTTAAATTCAGCAAATTATAAAAGGCAATGTGCCCTTATTACTTCCCTCTGACTGATTTTACCTTTTTCTTCTCTGGACTTCCCTTTGGCTTTCTTGCACTAGAAACCTGGTTTTTTTCTGCTTCACCAAGCTGTTCTACTCTTTTTACTTTCTTGCTTTCTACCTTTGACAATATTTTGAGTATCTCTCCTCTTGATAAAGTTTCCTTTTCTATTAATTTCTCAGCCAGCATATTAAGAGTCTCTTTATTCTTAGCGAGTATCTTTTTCCCATATTCGTAACACTCGGTAATTATCCTGTGAACTTCCCCGTCTATCGCAGATGCTACTTCATTTCCATAATGAGGCCTTGAACCGATTTCTTTCCCGAGGAATATCTCGTCTTCCTCACCTTTAAAGGTAACCGGACCCAGCTTTTCACTCATTCCGTATTCCATAATCATCTTCCTCGTAATTTTCGTAGCTCTTTCCAGGTCATTCTGGGCTCCGGAAGTTATGTCATTAAAATTCATTTCCTCGCTTATCCTGCCTCCCAGAAGCTGGGTAACGTTATCGATTAGCTCGCTCCTTGTATTCAGGAACCTGTCTTCCTCGGGTAGGGTAATCACGTATCCCAGCGCTCTTCCCCTTGATATAATTGATATCTTATGTATCGGGTCCGTATGGGGCAAGACATAAGAAAGCAATGCATGCCCTGATTCATGGAACGCTATTATCCTCTTCTCGTCTTCCGATATAATCCTCGTCTTTTTCTCGGGTCCCGCTATAATCCTCTCTATCGCTTCTTCTATCTCAAACATTGATATTTTTTTCTTATTATGCCGTGCAGCTAAAAGAGATGCCTCATTAAACATATTACCAAGGTCAGCTCCCGTGAACCCGGGGGTTTCTTTGGCTATAGTTTTTAAATTAACTTCCTTGTCAAGAGGCTTTCCCCTTGCATGTATCTCTAATATTTCTTCTCTTCCGATTAAATCCGGCCTGTCAACAACAATTTGCCTATCGAATCTTCCAGGTCTTAACAACGCAGGGTCGAGTATGTCGGGCCTGTTCGTAGCTGCAATGAGTATCACGGTGCTATCAATATCAAAACCGTCCATCTCTACAAGCAACTGGTTTAAAGTCTGCTCTCTTTCATCATGGCCTCCACCCAGTCCGGCTCCCCTGTGCCTACCGACTGCATCGATTTCATCCATAAATACTATTGAAGGCTGATTCGCCTTTGCCTGGTTAAACAGGTCCCTTACTCTTGAAGCGCCTACGCCAACAAACATTTCAACAAATTCAGAACCACTTATGCTGAAAAACGGGACACCTGCCTCACCTGCTACTGCTCTCGCAAGCAGGGTTTTCCCTGTTCCCGGAGGCCCATACAAAAGTACTCCCCTCGGAATTTTCGCACCCATAGATTTGAATTTATTTGGATTTTCAAGGAATTCCTCAATCTCCCTGAGTTCCTCTACTGCCTCAGCTACTCCTCCGACATCCTTAAAAGTAACTCTCTTTTTACTTTTATCTACCATTCTCGCCTTGCTTTTTCCAAATTGAAGCACCTTGGATCCCCCACCCTGGAGCTGGTTCATCATAAAGAAAATAAGACCGAACATTATGACAAAAGGTATGGCACTTACCAGAATCTGTATCCACATTGACTGGTTCTGGTTATCTACCTTAAATGGTATGTCATTGTCGAGTAACAGCTGGGTAACATCATAATCCTCCAGAAACTCAACCGTAAACCTGGACCCATCTTTTAGCTCACCCTCAACCACATTATTTTCCCCCTTGACTACAAGTGGCGTGGTAGAGCTAATTTCCCTCTGCTCAACTGCTTCGACAAACTCGTTTAGATTAAATTCTTTAACTACAGGGGTAAGGAAAAGAGGATTCCTTAAAATTAAAAAAACAACCACGATTAGGAGAATAAAAAATGCGACATTCTTTAACATTCTTTTACTAATTCCTTTATTATTTTTCAAGTTTTATAACAACTCCTTAAATTTTTATCCTGATAACACCTCAGATGATAATATAATTACTACCCATTTTCAATATACCCTATAAAGGGGAAATTCCTGTATTTCTCATTCAAATCAAGACCATATCCTACCACAAACTTGTTTGGTATATCAAACCCTTTATATTTTACTTCGTTTTCAGTTTTTCTTGGAACATTTTTATCCAGGAGCGCGCATACCTCTATATTTTTCGGGTTTCTTGCTTCCAGATTCTTGATAAGATAATTCAGTGTTCTCCCGGAATCAACTATGTCTTCAATAATAATCACTTCTTTGTTTTCAATGCTGAATTCAAGATCTTTGGTAATCCTCACGATACCTGAGCTCACCTTCGAGTTTCCGTAACTTGATACAGCCATAAAGTCAAAAGTAACAGGCATATTTATTTCCCTGCATATATCGGCAATAAAAATAAACGAACCTCTTAAAACTGACACAAGGACAGGGTTCTTATCACCATAATCCCTGGTAATTTCCCTTCCTAATTCCTTAACCCTTCTGGAAAGAGTCTTCTCATCAATAAGCACTTTTATTTTTTTATCACCGCATAAAACAACTCTCTCCCCATCTACTTCTTTAAATTCATATAGCCCCATTAATTACCTCTCTCGCCTGTAAATTAACCATTCGATTTGAATATGATTTTATTAAATCATATAAAATTTAATTTTAAAATAATTTTAAATGGACAACTTCCCTGGTACTATCAGTTACCTTTACCCTGTCATCGATCCTGTATTTGCCAACCCAGATTATCTTTTCCATGTCTACGAATATCGGAACAGTATTTCTCAAATGCAGCGGTATTTTGCTATCAATAAAAAAATCCTGCAATTTTTTTTCACCACTCATTCCCAGCGGATAAAATTTATCCCCCTTCTTTCGCGCTCTCACCTTTATTGGAGGGCTAACTTTTGAATAATCAATATAGGCTTCCGCTCTCAAGGTATCCTTTAAAGCCATTTTATCCTTATCATATTTCAGAAGTTCGGCTGACATACTGGCGCCGAACCCTGCAAGCTCCATCTCTTCGCCAATTTTAACCTCCGTTTCTTTTACCGCATGCATTCTGACGCTGCCCGCACCCAAGCCCTTCTTCAATAAATCCCTTAGCTCGTCGGGAAAGAATTTATCACCGGTCATATTAACAAAAAATATCCTGCTGCCGGATTTAAAGACTTTGACCTTTTTGCCTGGCTGAATAACCTTACTTTCACCTCCCGGAGTAATTATTCTTAGAACATCTTCAACATTCTTAAAGCTTATATCTTCCAGGTTCCCGTTTACCATACCTATCGTAGACAATACGATTCTCCTCTGGACCGATATATCTTCTTGCGCAATCTTTTCTGCAGGCATTTCTATAAATACAGGTTCTTTGGCTTCCCCTTCTCTTTTTATATAAGCGATATCCTCCAATCTTGAAAGAGAATATGAAGACAGGAACTCATCCTCCCCCTTTAATATGCGAAGGGATTTTAATATGTTGCCTTTGAAAGAACCGCCAAAGTGCTTGCTTATAAAAGGTATGAGCATATTCCTTATCCTGTTCCTGAAATATATGTTCTGGACATTTGTCCTGTCAACGCAATAAGCTATTTTTTTTTCATCAAGATAAGACTCGATATCCTTTCTTGATATTTCAATAAGCGGCCTTATAAATTTGCCCGCCACCGGTTTTATTCCCGAAAGCCCCTTTGCTCCTGCTCCCCTGAAAAGGTTTATGAAAAAAGTTTCTATATCATCGTCAGCATTATGGCCCGTGGCTATTCTATCTATATTATTTTTTTCAGAAATCTCCAGCAAATTACTTATCCTGACCAACCTGGCCCCTTCCTGGAATGAAAGATTCCTCGACCTGCACCACTCTGAAACATTTACTTTCTTCTCAAATAACTTAATATCAAGCTCGCCACACATTTTTTTCACGAACAGGGAATCTTTCGTTGAATCTCCATCCCTTGTCATGTGGTCAAGACAAAAACCATAAATATCCAGATTTAGGGCAGGCCTCAAAAGATAAAAAAGGTGGGTTAAAAATGTAGAATCGGGCCCGCCGGAGATTGAAATCAGCACGCTGCTGCCCTTTTCTATCATATTCCAGGATTCTATAGTTTTCAGTACTTTCAAGATAATGCTATTATCATCCGCAAATCCATATTTCCGAACTTCTTTAATTTCTAAACTCATAGTATTTTTAGAATGAAATAGAATAGATATAAAGATATTGGTCAGATACTATTAAAAGTTAAATTCAACCTTTTTATGCTATCCGCTCTCCCACTTCTATGGTCAATATCGACTATGACCGCATTAAAGAGATAATCGCCTTCCGCGACTATAAATTTCTGTGGCATCATCGTAAGAAACCTTTTTAAAATATTTTCTCTCTCCACACCGATAACGGAATCCCTTGGCCCGACCATGCCAACATCGGTTATGTAGGCAGTTCCACCGGGAAGCACCCTCTCGTCAGCAGTCTGTACATGCGTATGTGTTCCCAGAACCGCACTTACCTTTCCATCAAGATACCATCCCATTGCGATTTTTTCAGAAGTAACCTCGGCGTGGAAATCAACTATTATTGTTTTGGTTTCCTTTCTAATTTGTTCCAGAATTTTATCCATACACCTGAATGGACAATCGTAATAATCTATGAATATCCTCCCAATTATATTTACCACTGCAATCCTGTTATTTTTCCTGTCAGTCATTATATGAAACCCCTTCCCCGGCGTTGCGGGAGGAAAGTTCGCAGGTTTCAGAAGTCGCGGCTCTTTCTCTATATAGTCATAAATCTCTTTCTTTTTATAAATATGATTTCCTGAGGTCACAATATCTATCCCTGAATCAAATAATGTCTTACAGATTGCAGGAGTAATACCTATGCCTCCAGCAGAATTTTCACCATTGGCAATGGTGAAATCTATATCGTTTTCATCAATAATGGATTTAAGCTTGTTTTTCACAACCTCTCTTCCCGGTTTGCCAAAAATATCTCCCAGAAATAATACTTTCAATTTATACCCTTCTAGCTCTTATTTTACTAAATCTTTTTAAATAACTTTTTTTTGTTCATAATTTAATACACTTCGAGAAGTTTATCTTTTATAAAATAGCATTTAATTCCAGAATACTACTTTCCACTCATCTCCCTCGTCCTCCCTTATAAGGGAAACTTCTATATTTTCAAATACCTTCTCTTCTCCATCATAAAAATCAGTTAAATCAACACATACCACAGCTATATTATTTTTTACTTCAACCCACTTAACATTTATGGACACGATATCAGTAACATTTTTGAACTCATCACGAAAATCTTCCTCGCTGCCCTGGAGCTTATCCCCGGCACTTAAATATTCGTATGCTTCCTTATAATCCTTGTCTGAAATTAAATTGAAAAACTCGTTTACTACTTCTACTGCCTCAATCATATCATCTTCGGCAGAGAACCTGTTTAAAATAGACCTCTTTACGCTTGAAAGCGCGTCGCAGCCAGATAAGATACCGGATATAAGAATAATGATGATTAAAAGGGAAACACTTATTGCTATAGGAGAGAAGAACCTGCCTCCCCTATCCCTTATTTTCTCTAAAAACCCATCCATTGCAATATTTTTTGGAAATCCTTCCTTTTTTCAATATAAGAAAAACCGGTAAATACATTTTAAAAACATATT
>CAYVWW010000051.1:0-7377 GCA_964455605.1 uncultured Actinomycetota bacterium
GATTTAGATTAACATTTTAACAAATATTTTATCCTATTAATACAGCTTTATAATTTCCAGCCTTCCCAGCAAAATCAATATAAGGGCAAGGTTGTAAACACCGTGGAGAAAAATTGCCGGCAGCAGCGACTTCGTCTTTTCGAAAAGATACGCAAGGAGCCACCCTATAATCATAATGGGTATGAAACTGTATATCTCAAGGTGCACTGCCGCAAAAAGGAACGAAGACAGGAAAAGCCCGGCATTAACCCCCCAGTTTTTTTTAAACGCCTGGTAGAGAAAGCCCCTGAAAAAAATTTCCTCACTTAACGGCGCTATCAGGGTTACTATTACAAGAAGCGTATTGCTCGATATGCTTCCGTTCCTTACGAGAACTTCTATCTTGCTTGAAGGCGCATCTATCCCAAACATCTCATTTAATAAAAATACATACAAAAAACTAACAACAAAAATAGCCATAAGCGAAATGAAGGAATACCATATCGTGCTGAATATGCTGTAATAACGGAGCCCCAGGTCCCTTAAACCCGACTCTCTCTTAAAAATGGCAAAGAACCACACAACCCCCAGCATAAGGACTACCTGGATGGTGTAGAGCACCACGAAGCTTGCATTGCTTATATTAGAGGAGTTAAAAAACTCGGCATCCCCGAAAACCCTGAAGAGCCACGCGGAACCGAAATATACGCCAACAAGGACCGCAGCCAGAAAAACCATTGAAATTATCGCATCCCGGGCATCCCACCTTACATCCAGGACAACTTCTTCGCTTTCAGGTAAATCACTATCCTTGTAACTTCTGTTGGGCATAAAACCTTCTACTACACATATAACCTTTTATAAGAAATAAAAAATACAACTGTTAGATATTTATAAATCTTTTATCATATCCCTGAATTCATCTTCGCTTATGACCCTTACGCCATACTTCCTTGCGTCATCAAGCTTGCTCCCGGGGGACTCGCCGACAATTACCGCATCGGTGGACCTGCTGACGCTTGAGGTAACCCTGCCGCCAAAACCCTCTATAATCTTCGCTGCCTCGTCCCTTGAGAATCCTTCAAGCTTCCCGGTAAGAACAAAGGTTTTGCCGTCAAATGCATCCTTCCTCACAACTGCCCTTGCCTCCTGGCTAAAGTTTAAGCCGGCATCCCTTAACTTTTCTATAACCTTTAAGTTCTGCCCCTGCCTGAAAAAAGCAACCACGCTTTCAGCAATTTTTGGGCCCACTTCCCTTATCCCCTCAATTTTTTCGTATCCCGCTTCCTTTAGCCCGTCAAGGCTGGAAAATTGCCCCGCAAGTATTTCCGCTGTATGCGAGCCCACATACCTTATGCCGAGCGCAAAAAGTAGCCGTGAAAGGGGCCTTTTCTTGCTTCCTTCTATCGCCTTCAGGAGGTTTTTTGTCGATTTATTCTTAAAATTTTCAAGCGAAAATATATCGTCATATTTCAGGTAGTAAATATCCGAAGGGTCCCCTATTAATTTTTCTTTAATCAACTTCTCAACAACTGCTGGTCCGAGCCCGTCTATATCCATCGCCCCCTTGGATGCGAAGTGGACAATCCTTTCAAACTGCTGTGCGGGGCATGCAATTGATGTACACCTGAGGGCAACCTCTCCCTCGGGTTTTATTACCTCCGAGCCGCACACCGGGCACCTGCGGGGCATCTTAAATTCCTTCTGCGTGCCATCCCTTCTTTCCTTTATCACCTTTACGATTTCCGGTATGACATCCCCCGCCTTGTGTATCACGACCCAGTCGCCAATCATAACCCCTTTTCTTTTTATCTCGTCTTCATTGTGGAGAGTTGCATGGGAAATCGTCGAGCCCGCCACCTTTACCGGCTTAAGGACAGCTACGGGCGTAAGCGCCCCCGTCCTCCCCACGCTAACCTCTATATCGATTATTTTCGTAACCTCCTCTTCGGGAGCGAATTTATACGCAACAGCCCACCTCGGGTTTCTTGAGGTCCGCCCCAGCTTTTCCTGCAACGGGAAGCTGTCCACTTTTATAACCACCCCGTCGGTTTCGTATGATAGTTCCTTCCGCCTGTCTTCCCAGCGCGCAAGGTAATCCTTTATGCTGTCAAAGCCCGTGACCTTTTTTATATTTGGATTAACCTTGAGCCCCATCCCCGCAAGGTAGTTAAGCATGTCGTAATGTCTTGAGATTCCATAGGACTCCTCATATACGGCGCTGTATACAAAAATGCTGAGTCTCCTCCTCGCTGTATTCTTAGGGTCTATCTGCCTGAGCGAGCCGGCTGCCGCATTCCTCGGGTTTGCAAAGGGGGCAAGCCCTTCCTTTTCCCTCTCCGCGTTAATGCGCCTGAATTCATCCTTCGCGAGATATACCTCGCCCCTTACTTCAAGCCGCCCGGGGATAGCTGCCCCGCTTTTTTTAAAAAGCCTTAAGGGTATCGCCCTTATCGTTTTCAAGTTAGAAGTTATATCCTCGCCCATGACGCCGTTCCCCCTGGTGGCCCCCCTTACGAATACGCCGTTTTCATAAACAAGCGAGACGGCAGAGCCGTCTATTTTAAGCTCGCAGACAAATTCAATTTCCTTTTCGCTCTTCCCGGTATCCTTGTATACCCTGGTAAGAAAATCTTTTAGCTCGTCATAGCTAAAAACATCCTGCAGACTGAGCATTCTTTCGCCGTGCTCGACAGTTGAAAAGCCGCCTTCAAGCGGGGCACCTATCCTCTGGGTAGGCGAATCGGGGGTTACAAGCCCGGGATACTTTTTCTCTAACTCCTCAAGAGCGCGCAACAGCTTGTCATACTGGGCATCGCTTATTATCGGATTATCTTCAATGTAATAGTGGTAATTGTGTTTTGCTATCTCATCACGGAGAGCATCTATGACTTTTGCCGGTTCTTTTACTTTAGCTACATTGATGTTCAGTAGTTCTTCAAGTCCGTTATAGGATTTTTTGCTGGCAGTTTCCTTATCATAATCACTGCTATTTTCATGTCCTTTTTTGCTCATAAATGCTAAATCAAACTATAAATTGCTAATTATTTATATAAAACCCCATTTTCTCTGGCTATAATAATACTATTTTTAAATGATTATTTCTAACAGATTATATGCAGTAAGAGGGATTTTCAAGCCCGGCAGCATAAGCTATTTCACTTTTCTTAAACAATCTTATTTAACATTAAGCCAGCTTCACCGGTATCATTTGCTTTCCATTGACATTAAAAAATTATGTTATAATATAATCAATTGCTTTTATTAATAATGCTTATGTTATTTTGAAAATTTAAGAGATGGCGCAGTATCCTAGTCGGTACCTGTGTTCATGAAGACGGGGCTAAAAATCCGTTAAGGGCGTATATTCGAAGTCTCTGGGATTGGCTGCTGACGCCCAGTTGGGGGCTTGTCCTGGAGGTTAAGGAAAGTGGGCGATCCATAATGGCATATGGGCGTGGACCCATTTTCCGTGGAGACTTCAAATGTATTTATTGAAAACATTTGAAGAAAACCCGCAATTGTTTAACAGGCGATGCGGTGTAGCCTGCCTTGCGTGATACAGGGGGAGGGTTATTATAAACAGATGCCAGTAATGACATCTAAATATTATAAAAGACCTGAAACCTGCATTGCTAAAGAGGCTAGCGAGCATAAGACTGCCGGGGAAAGCTCCTAGGCTGTTCTTTCTTAGAGATGCGACAGGGATTAAAGTGTAGTTTTACAGGCAATCCAGTCCTATAAGCGGCAACGCTATAGAAACAGTTTAATGGGGAACCGCTGACGTGGAAACACTCAGTACCTGTTTGGGAAATCCTACTGGACCTTAAACTGCAAAGTTTACCTATTGCATCGCCATCTCTTTTGTAGAGGAGCCGTATTTGGGTAAGTTAAAAAAATCCAGGGGAAAAATAAGAAACTGGATCATAGCCATCATTTTATGGAGCTTTTTTCTTGCAATTACTGTGAGCTTCATTTCCGAAACAGTTATAATCAAGACTAATATAATAGCTACGTTAATAATCCTCATTATAATAATTTCAATGGGGGTTTTGTTTGACACAATAGGGGTTGCGGTGACCGCATGCTCCGAGGCGCCTTTAAACAGCATGGCATCCAGGAAGATAAGGGGAGCAGTGGAAGCGATAGGGCTGCTAAAAAATGCCGACAGGGTTAGCAATTTTTGCAATGATGTAATCGGTGATATCTGTGGGATTGTAAGCGGCGCAATAGGAGCCACCCTGGTTTTTAGGATTCTTATCATTAATCCCGACCTTGAAAGCATACTGCTCAGCGCAGCTATTACCGGGTTTATTTCTTCCCTTACAATCGGGGGAAAAGCAATAGGCAAAAACATAGCAATAAAAAAATGCGAATCTATTGTCTTAAAAACCGGATATGCTATATATTTGTTGTCTTTTTTTTCCAGAATTAAAAAAAGGAACAGAAAAAGAAGCTGATTAGCTTATTGGACCGGTAGAAACTGCCTTAGAAACTTTTATAATCTGCTGAAACTTCCGGTTTAAAGCAAGCTTTCTTAATAAAGGACACCCAGCACCCTGCTAAAAGCATCTATGGCATGCTGCGTGGTATCTATCCTTATCCTGTTATCATCTACCCTGAACCTTAAGGCCCCTTTCACCCTTTCCGGGTGCGACAGGTAGTACATATCCGTCCCGTCAAACTGTAGGTTTATAACGTTATGGGCGCCAAGCAGGATTGATTTTTCATAATTATACATCCTCTCATAATCCTTTTCAGCTCTTGCCAGCTCGTATGCATAGGTCAGTCCTTCTACATCAATTGCTGTGCTGCCAGAAAAGGGAACCCCGTATTCTGGATGTTCGGGGTCATAAAACCTACCCAGGAAATCTATGTATGGTTTCCCGTCCTGGTTCTGCATCTGTATTATTTTGTCATTTAATTTAAATATCGCATCCCTGTACTCACTGGAGCCAGTGATCATATAAAGCTTATAAAGGGATATCGTGTGCCACGGGACATAAGCCGGGGAATAATTCTCATCCATGCGGTCAACGTATTCGCCTACATAATAATCCTGGGATTTTACCGCTGCATTAAGATACTCCTTTTCCCCTGTTTTCTCGTACATTTCTATCAGGCCCAGTATTGCTTCCCCGCTGTAATATGTAAGCAGCTCTTCTTCATCATAGGAGTAGCCGGGTTCTATATACCACGCCCTGAGGGAGCCGTCTTCCCCCTGGAGGTACTGCAGCGTATTCGCAATCTTTACGGCTTCTTCGCTGTACTGCTCAAAATATGGGCTGTAAGCAAGTGTTCTAAGAGCCATACCGATTGCGCCAATCTTCGATTTGTTTTTATAAACTATATAGCCAAAATCGCCATCTTCCCGGTACCAGTTTTCAAAAATGTAGTCCAGGTTTTCCCGGTGCATCTGCAGGAGCTCTTCATTTCTGGAACTTTCTTCTGCAAGCCACCTTGATGACAGAAGCTGCCTTATCGTATTATTTCCATTGTAATACTCTCCTTTAGAAGTATCGTACTGGTAATTGAAATATCCTTTCTTGTTTAAGTTAGAAAGCATCCACTCTTCAGCGAGGGCGAGGGAGCCGGCTATTTTATCCTCATTTATGTCAGGCGTAAAATCAATCTCGTTGCATCTGTAAAAAGTGGTTATTTCATCTGAAAACTGCGTGGCCGCAAAATGTATTGTGGGAAAATAATATTTATCCGTTGATCTCTCATCATAGCAATCTTCGTCAAGCCCTGCCTTTTTGCATAGCTTGGGAAGCAATTCATCAAGGCTAAAATTGCCCTCAATAGCCACCGAGTTATAATAAGTTGCTCCTTTATCCCCGTTTTCAATTCTTATGCCATGGATCCCCTTTTCATAACCATCATCCAGCTTCTTTTCATCCCCGAGGATAATTACCTCTATTTTCAAATTATCTGCATCGTCCTCGGTTATCCCGCCAAATCTCAAATCCTCTATTGTCCGCTGGGTAGCGACATAGACGCTCTCCGCAAGGTTATCTTTTCTTGCTGAATATGACCCCTTCTTTTGCCCCTCCAGGTCGAACCCTACAAACACCTTCCTGCCAATGCCGTTATATTTTTCCAGGAACAAGGAGCTTACATCGGCATCAGAACCGGAGTAATAATCATCTACCGCCCTGTAAGCAACTTCCATCAGGTATTCCTTGTCCTCATAGGTTAGGTCCAGAAATTCACCTGCATCGACATCGATAGAATCCACATATTCCGAAAATTCTTTTTCAAACCAGCTTTCGTAATCATCGCCAACCTTGCTTACGTCGATTCCGCTCACCTTATCTGCGCTGCACCCTGAGCACAGGTATGAAAAAGAAAGGACCAAAAAAATTATGGCGATAAAAAGCGGGGCAATCCTTGCTAACATTTTTTTCTTATATCCGGGCATCCCGTGCATAATACTCCTCCCATTATGTTCGCTGACATTCTTATCTTTGCGCCTATCCGTTGCTTTTACTGTTAAGTCTCCCCATTATATAACAAAAAGAACCTTCTTATAAAATAGAGTTTTTACCTTATTTGTTTAATATATTTTATTTAATATATAATTTATCGCAATTTATCGCTTGAATATTTACTGAGGCAACCATAATAATTAATTACCCTTTTAAGCTCCCCATCCGCCTTTAAAAAAAGCGATTCCGTATCAGCATATGACTTTTTTATTTCCACCTCATTGAATGTGGAATAATTCCCGCTCTCATAGTATAAAAGCACGAGATCTATGGTCTCAATATCACTGTTAATAAAATCAAGCTCCAGGTTATGGAAATTTTCAAGCGGGTCAGGGACATTTTCAACCAGTAGCAATTTATCTATGTATGATGATGCGATGCCAAGACGGTCCGAGGTAAGCTCTCTAACCTGCCCTATATTTACAAACTCGTTTTCCAGTTCTCCGGAAAGTTCAACCACACCTTTAATGTATTCATCCCTGGCTGGCGCCAGCTCAAGGTAATACCTGGCAACCTCCCTTGCTTCTTCAGACTTTATATCTTCAAGCAATTCCCTTCTCATTTTCTCCTCTTCGTAAGCTTCCCTCTCCACAATTGCTTTCCCGCGCTCGACAAGGATAACATCAAGGCAGACCAGGATTAAAACTGCAACTAAAAGGGCCGCAACAGCTATGTTCTTTTTTCCTTTCACTCCACCCCTCCGTAAAAATCAATACCCACCGGATAAAGGTTGACAAGCTCCGAGATTATAACAAGTCTTTTCGCGCCTGAGTATTTTGGATGGCACGTAGTAAGCAAAAGCTCTTTTTTATCCGAACCCTCAAGTATATATACATCTTCAGGGTTAACGATATCTATACCTGTAACGGCATAGATAAACAATCCCTCTTTTATAGTTTCAAGATAGATA
>CAYVWW010000052.1:0-7321 GCA_964455605.1 uncultured Actinomycetota bacterium
GATATGTAGGCTTGGCGGGTAAGAGTCGCTGAATATTTTAGAGGATATAAATAAAGTCTCAGATAATAATTTTAAAGGGGATTATAAAAATAGCTGCAGAAAAAGTTGTAATTATGCTGAATTCTGCCGGCTTATGCATAACCATTAAAATAATTATATGTAGATTAAAACTTTTATATTATTTATATTATTCTCCCTGAATAATAATGGCTGTAGGGTTCAATAAATGGCTTATGCCTCTCTGTACATTAAATTATAAGTAAAGCTGGCAACAGTATTTATACTTTCTGGCACCAGCTGGAGTATTTGTCAACTTCGTTTTTTACTATTTTAAAATAAATATCCTGCAATCTTCTGGTGATGGGACCTATTTTACCATTTCCAACAGGCCGCTTATCAACATACCCAATAGGTGAAATCTGGGCTCCTGTGCCACAGAAAAATAATTCATCAGCGGTATAAAGTTCTGTTCTGTCAATAGGTCTTTCTGTAACATTAATATTATCAAATTCTCTGGCAATCCTTATTACTGTATCACGGGTAATTCCTTCAAGTATATCATCAGTTACAGGCGGGGTTATTAGGTTACCATTTCTTGACATAAAGATATTCATTGCACTTCCTTCACTTACATGTTTGCCATCATTACTCAGGACAATTGCCTCATCATAACCATTGAGTAAGGCTTCTGTCTTCTGGAAAGCAGCATTTACATAAGAGCCGGATATTTTTGCCCTTGGAGGGATAGAATTATCGGAGACACGCTCCCAGGAAGATATGCAGTCGTTTATTGGCTTGTTTATTTCAATATATTCTCCAAGAGGTGTGGAGTATATAAACAGGTCCTGTTTATTGCCAATTAATTTTGGGCCTATATTCAGTCCACTATTATATGCAAATGGTCTTATATAACAATCTTTAGTGTATTTCTCTTTCCTTAATAGTTTTAAGGTTATATCACAGAGTTCTTCAATGGAATATTTGACTTCAATCATCATTATCCTGCAGCTGGCATAGAATCTTTGATAGTGGTCCTTCATTCTAAAAACATAACTGGTTTTAGTATTTTCATTCCAGTAGCTTCTGATTCCTTCAAAAACTGCAGTGCCGTATTGCAGTGCATTGGTTCTGATATCTACTCTGGCATTATCAATTGGAACGATTTTTCCTTCAAAAAAAGCATATTTAGGATTAACCATAATTTCCTCTTATTTAGATCTTAATTTTTAATATTTTACTTATTTTAGTTTAATTTTGCAATTGGTATTCAACCAACGGTTAATAGTTTTTAAATCTTATTAATAAAATATCTGTAGAAACTACATTCTGCTTAAAAATTTTAATTAAGATTAGCTAAAGGGAAGATCTTTCTAATGCCGTGAAAGCTGTACTGCTAAAGAAAATAAAAAGTATTTAAATAAAGAAGAAAAAATTATAAAAAGTTAGATTTTGCGTAATATAAGTTGCGTATAAAAAAAGGTGATTTAAAAAAGGTAAAAGTATAAAGATAAATAAAAGAAACCCCAAGTTATCTTTTACCTTAGCTCACGCCTTAGGCTACTCAACATCTTGGGGTCAGTACCTTAGAACTTTTCTTAGGTTTTTCAAAATTAAAACTTACTTTTTACATTCTTTCGTTTGTAAATTTCAGCTAATTCTGAAATTACCTCCTTTTCTAAGGCAAGACCTAATATACCAAATGGAGTTATTTATGTCAATAAGATTTTTAAATAGCGTTTTTATATGTCTATTTCGCCTCCTCCGATAAGGGTGCTACCGATATATAACACTGCTGACTGGCCTGGAGTGATTGCTTTACGGGGTTTTTCGAATAATATATCTGCAGTTCCGGCACCAGTGATTGTCACTTTTGCCGGGGTCTCTTCTGAATTATATCTTATTTTTATCATTGCCCTGAATGTTCTGTCAGGCGGTTTCCCTGAGATAAAATTAGTATTTTTAACTTTTAGGTGTTTACTAAGTATGTCTTTTTTTTCACCTGCTATAATAATATTTTTTTCCGGTATTATTTTCTTTACGTAAAGAGGCTTTGTATCGCTTACTCCCAGGCCTTTTCTCTGCCCGATGGTATAAAATATATAACCTTTATGTTTTCCTATAATATTGCCTCTGGTGTTAATTATGTTACCTTCTTTTACGCCATTTATTCTGGATTTAAGGAAGAGGTGGTAGTTCTTATCCGGTATAAAACATATATCCTGGCTTTCTATGGTATTTTTTAGAAAAGGGAATGTTTTTTTTGCTTCTTTTTCAATATCTGTTTTTGGCATTTTTCCGAGTGGTGTCTTAATATGGGCAAGCTGGTTCTGCGCAAGCTTCCATAAGAAGTAGCTCTGGTCTTTAATTTTATCGGAACTCTTTTTAATTTCGTATAGCCAAGAAACAGGTGATTTCTCAATTATGAAGTAATGGCCGGTTGCAAGGAAAGCTGCTCCAAAAACTTTTATTTTTTTTAAAAGGGCGCCAAACTTAATGTATTTATTGCATGCGACACATGGATTGGGCGTAAAACCCTTTTTATAATCGAGACAGAATGGCTTTATAACCTTATCTTCAAATAAATCAGCCAGGTCAATTACTATATGTGGAATATTAAGCTTGTTCGCCACCTTAATAGCTGATTTGACACTTTCATCATATGTCGTATTTTTTTCTTTATTTTCATTTTCAGAGTAACCTGGAAGAAGTTTTAAAGTAACTCCTATTACATCATAGCCGCCCTCTTTCAGGATTTTAGCTGCCATAGAGCTATCGATTCCTCCGCTGAGGGCTACCACTACCCTGTTAATAGATTTTTTATATAATGCCGGAATTCCGGGATTAGAGAAATAGTTTGTTGCAAGGTTCCTGAAAGAGTCAATAACCATAGCTGGAATATATTTTTTCCCAGGAGGGAATTCCCCGAGATTATTCTCTATATCTTTTTCACTTATAAGAGTTGACTCAAGGATATCTTTTTCTTTAGTAAGGGTGATAAGATAGCCTGCAGCGGCTTTAATATAATTGCAGCCGGTTGCTTTAAACTTAAGATCGCTTATTATATTTTTATTTATTCTTGCAGTTAATTTTACGAAGTCACCTGAGGAATAAATACTGCTTATACCCACAGCGTCAGGATTGGATAGCTCTCCTTCATTGTATGTTTTTTTAAAATTCCTGTTTAAATTTGACATCATATTTTTCATAAATTTTATTTAATCCGGTATATGGTATATGAAATATTATACATAACGGTTATTAAATTCATAAATTTTATATTTTGATAATAATGCTTAAAATAAAAAATTTAAATAAAAAAGGGGGATATGATGTTTATAAAAAGCCGGCAAAAAATTTATTTTATACGGGTACCTTAGAAAGAATGGTAAAGATGTATTATATTTTAAATATGTAAGAGGATTATATATAATTTTTTATAAAAAATTTTTGCTATAAGTATTATAAATTATATAATAGTAATTTAATAATTTTATTGACTATTTAAAAAAAAGAAAATATAATTAAATCCGAAGTATATATCAATAAGTTAATTTAAATCATATTTAAATGTCATTCTAAAGATCAGGGAGAGGTGAGGGGAAATGGATAATAAATTTTTTAAATTATTGATTTTTTGTTTCACTCTGTCGTTTGTTTTGAGCTTCGCAGGCACCATTTATGCCGATGAAGCTGAAGAAGGAGCTGCTGCCGATACAGGTTATGAGCTTACTTATAAGGATAAGGTTATACTGACCGAGCCTTCCGTTTGCTTCATTTTGACTTATTATTATGGGTATGTTTATAACCCGAACTGGCAGGAATGGAGCGAGCAGTACTATTACGGTCCTGCAGCAGGAACCGGGTTCTGCGTGAATCCTGAGACAGGACATATATTCACGGCGGGCCATGTAATAGATGAGCCGTATGATGATGTTAAATGGGCTATACTGGATGCTTATGTCTTTGATACTTACCCCGATGACTATTATGCATTGACTGACGCTGACTGGAACTGGATATTTGATAATTACAAAGTTGAGGGTTCGAATGGGCCGGAACTAGATAGGGAAGTCTGGGTTCAGTTCAATTCAGCAACGGCAGGGATTCCGGACAGTCCTGACGAAAATTATATAAGAGCGGAGGTTATTGATTTCAGCCCCTGGGAACAGAGAGACCTGGCACTTATAAAAATAACACCGGTTACAGGAAGTGCGCTTTCAGGTGTAATAGTCGGAGATTCATCAAAAATAGAAGTCCAGGATGAAGTAACCATTATTGGTTACCCGTGGAATGCCGATATAAGCTGGGAGAGTTCGCTGACTCCGTCAGTTGCTTCTGGAACTGTTAGCGCAAGGAAAATGGTTGCAGGAACAGAAGTCCTTCAGGTTGATATGACGGCTGCTCCCGGGAATAGCGGCAGTCCTGTTTTGAATATAGATGGTGAAGCAATAGGAATGTTGACCATGGGGTCGAGTGAAAGTGTTAATTTCCTTAGGCCAAGCAGTGATATAAGGGAAATGCTTAACAGGAATGGCGTCGAAAACAAGCTGGGGATCCTTGATGAAGAGTTTAAGGAAGGTCTTGCAATGTTCAGGCAGGAACATTACTCCGAAGCTATAAAGAATTTTAACGCTATCCTAAATTTGAACCAGAGGCATATAAAAGCGCAGGAATACAGGGCAAAATCGCAGGAAGCAATAAATAGGGGTGAAGACGTCCCGCTTACGGAAGATGATGTAGAGCCCGCCGATGATTCTGATGGAAAATCCGGGGAAGAACCAGCTGAAGAAGAAGATGCCGGATTGACAGCGGTTGCTATAACGTTATTAATTCTTGGAGCCGTTTTTGCAGTAGTAGTCGTGGTGGTAATTGTGGTCGTAGTCATAATAGTGGTTAGAAAAAAGAATGCCCGTGGTAAAGAGGAGAAGGTGGAAGAAGAAAAACCAGCTACTGCAGAAGAAAAACCCAAAAAGGGGAAAGCTGGAGAAGAGGAAGTTAAATATTGTCCGCATTGCGGAAAGAAGGTTGAAAAGGGCCAGGAGTTCTGCGGCCACTGCGGAGGTAAATTATAATAAAAGAAATTGATATTTAATATTGACGAAAACGGGGTCAGGATTGGAAAATCCGGGCCCCGTTTGTTATTGTTTTTATTGTTTTAGGGTATTTTCTGTGCTATTATATTTTTTCAAATAAAATTTGCAAGAATCATCATGGATTTAAATAGGGAAGGATTTTTGGATAACATGAAAGAAAGAATTTCAAATACTTTTTTTAGAAATGCGGGCGGCAGTGTTAGCAAGAGTAATATTTCCGGTCTTTCCTTATCTGCAATTTTAATTCTTATCTGTTTGCTGTCACTGGTGGGTATTCTATCCTAGTTTTCAGGGTTTTTTTTAGAATATATAAAAAATCCTGAGAATTCTTTTAAGAGTTAATCTAATTTCAGGTGTTGATTATAATGATATTATTAGAAGAAATAGTTATAAAATATAGCATTTAACAATAAAAAATATTAATTTAAAAAAACTTAAAAAAGACTTTTTTTCTATAATTTTTAGGTCCAAAATTGGTGAAAATAACTGAAAAGAAGTATATACTTAGGTTTAATGTTTTAAGGATAATTTGGCGCGATGATTTAAAATAATAATAAAGAAAGTTTTATTATTATATAAAAGTTTTTTTATATAATTTTTCAGTTTAAGATCGGAGGAATTTTTTTTAAATAAAATTTTGTAATTGCAAAACTATTTTATTTGTTATAAAGTTGTTACAAACAGGTAGGTGAATTTATTATGAGCAAAATAGACGGCGCGCATATAATAGTAAAATGTTTAAAGAAAGAAGGAGTAGAGGTAATATTCGGTTACCCCGGTGGAAAGGTAATACCTCTTTACGACGCATTATACGATTGTGATATAAGGCATATACTGGTAAGACATGAACAGGGAGCGGCTCATGCTGCAGATGGGTATGCGAGGGCAACGGGAAAGACCGGTGTTTGTGTTGCTACATCTGGTCCCGGCGGGACAAATCTTGTTACCGGCATTGCAAATGCGTATATGGATTCGGTGCCGATAGTCGCGATAACAGGACAGGCAAGTACGAGGGAAATTGGAACAGATGCTTTCCAGGAAGCCGATATAACAGGAATAACAGCCCCCGTAACAAAGCATAATTATCTGGTTAAAGACATAAAAGATTTACCGGGAATAATAAAGGAGGCATTTTTAATTGCATCTACAGGGAGACCCGGTCCGGTTTTGATTGATATACCTGTTGATATAATGACCAATTTAATTGATGATGATTATAAGGCGGTAGTAAACCTTCCTGGATATAAACCCACTCTTAAGGGTAATCTTAAACAGATTAAAGAGGCAGCAAAAAAGATATTAAATAGCAAGAGACCGGTAGTATTTGCCGGAGGAGGAATAATCTCTTCAGGTGCGAGTGAGGAATTAAGGAAATTTGCTAAGGTTGCTAGTATTCCGGTAATAACTACGCTTCTTGGTATGGGTTCTTTTCCTGAAACGGACACGCTGTCTTTGAGTATGGCCGGGATGCACGGCACGAAGTATGCAAATATGGCTTTTACCGAAACTGACCTGATTATTGCGGTAGGCGTAAGGTTTGATGACAGGGTTACTGGTAAGCTTTCAGAATTTGCAACGGGAGCGGAAATTATACATATAGATATTGATCCTGCAGAAATAAGTAAGATCGTAAAGGCAAATATACCTATTGTTGGTGACGCAAAGGCGGTTCTTACTGATTTAAAAAAAGAGTATGAACAATGTGCCGGCAAAAAGGGGATTCCCGATAGGTCAGAATGGCTCGAAAGAGTTAAGAAACTGAAGAGGGATAATCCGCTTAAATATGAGGAAGGAACCGGTAGCGTTAAACCTGCCTATGTCGTCGAAAAGATATATGAAATAACGAAGGGTGATGCTTTGATATGCACCGAGGTTGGCCAGAACCAGATGTGGGCGGCACAATTTTATAAATATACCAGGCCGAGGACACTGATAACATCTGGTGGCCTTGGTACCATGGGGTTTGGGTTGCCTGCGTCAATAGGTGTAAAGGTGGGCAAGCCGGATAGTACCGTAATTGATATAGCAGGTGATGGTAGCTTACAGATGGTATCACAGGAGCTTGCTACCGCAGTTTCAAATAAAATAAATATAAAAATTATGCTTCTTAATAATGGCTATCTGGGAATGGTAAGGCAGTGGCAGGAACTTTTCTGGAATAAGAGATATTCAAATACATCTATTGAGGGGTGTGTCGATTTCGTAAAACTGATTGAAGCGTATGGTGG
>CAYVWW010000053.1:0-7302 GCA_964455605.1 uncultured Actinomycetota bacterium
ACGAGGAAACCTATTCGAAATTAACCCAGAAGCTTTCTGAATCCGGAGTTTCAATCAATCCTGAAAAGTTGAAGGAATATGGAAGAAAAATAGCCGAAACCGAGGAAATAGTTGATATCGCCAGCAGGTACAGGAAAGTACTTAATGCTATCGAAGAAGCGGAAGCCATGCTGGAGAGTGAAAAAGAGGAAGAGATGAGAAGTTTCCTGAAGGATGAGCTTAAGGACAGTATTGATAAAAAACAGAAGCTGGAAAGAAGGATAAAGATACTTTTAACCCCAAGGGATCCAAATGATAGCAAAAATGTCATAATCGAAATCAGGGCTGGAACCGGTGGAGATGAGGCAGCTTTGTTTGCGGAAGTTCTTTATCGTTTATACACTAAATATGCCGAAAGCCAGAAATGGAAATACGCGACTCTTAGCTCCAATGTTACAGGCATCGGGGGATTCAAGGAAGTGATATTCGAAATTGATGGCGATGGCGTTTACAGCACGATGAAGTATGAATCGGGAGTCCACAGAGTTCAGAGAGTACCCACTACCGAGTCGCAGGGAAGAATACATACTTCGACAGCTACGGTTGCGGTGCTTCCGGTAGCAGAAGAAGTAGATATTAAAATAGATCATTCTGACCTGAGGGTGGATGTTTTCCGTTCCAGCGGACCTGGCGGGCAGTCTGTTAACACAACGGATTCGGCAGTAAGGATAACACATATACCGACAGGAATGGTAGTATCCTGCCAGGACGAAAAATCACAACTTCAGAATAAGGAAAAGGCTTTAAGAATCCTGAGGGCAAGGCTTAATGAAGCGGAAGAGCAAAAAAAGGCCGAAGAGCAGGGCGAGAAGAGGAGAATGCAGATAGGGTCCGGGGAAAGAAGTGAGAGGATAAGAACTTATAACTATCCACAGGGCAGGGTAACAGACCACAGAATAAACTTAACTCTTTATAAACTTAATGAGATTCTTGAAGGTGATCTGGATCAATTAATTGTGCCGCTGAGGAATGCAGACGATGAAAAGAAAATAGAAAAGATGGGAGTTTAAACTATCTTTGCGAATATGGGATGTAAAAAATATTCTGGATTGGGCAATCAGTTATTTTAAGAATAAGAATATTAGCCAGCCCAGATTATCGGCAGAGCTTCTATTAAGCTCGGTTCTTAAACTGGATAGAATAAATTTGTATTTGAATTATAACCGTGTCCTAAAGAAAGACGAGCTTGCCTTATATAAGAAATATATACTGGAAAGGTTAGAAAATGTCCCGATCCAGTATATCCTGGAAGAGGCGCATTTCAGGAAAATAAAACTCCACGTAGATAGCAAAGTATTGATCCCCAGGCCGGAGACAGAGCTTTTGGTTGATAAAGCTTTTGAGATTTTAAAAAATTATTCTGAAAGGGAAAAAGTCAATATATTTGAAGTTGGTACCGGGAGCGGCGCTATTTCGATAAGCATGGCTTACGAGTTTGAAAGTGAATTAAAAAAGCCGGGTGGTTTCCTGGAGATATTAGCTACTGATAATAATTCAGATGCCCTTGTTGTAGCAGAGGAAAATGCGAAGAATATATTAAGGGAGAGGGAAGTAAATAAAATAAATTTTGTACAATGTGACGTTGTACCGGAGGAAGGTTCGGATTTTTTCATTAAATATAGCAATAAGGTTAATCTGGTAATATCAAACCCTCCGTATATATCTGAGAAGGATTACGCAAAACTGCCACCCGAGATAAAAGATTATGAGCCAGAGGGGGCTCTTCTCGCAGGCAAAACCGGGCTTGAAGAATATGAAAGAATTCTTAACAAAATAAAACCATACTTATCTACTGATTTTTGTTATATATTATTTGAGGTCGATCCCATGGTCACGGCTCCTCTAAAAGAAATCGCCAGTAAGATAATTGGTCCCGGGGAAATAACCATAAGGGAGGATTACAATCAGAGGGAGCGTATAATGATTATCAAAGTCTAATTTGTTTTTTTGAAATCCAGGTGGTAGGATTTTTATTATTTTTTCAGCAAATAGTAATAATAGAAGATAGGAATAGGGGAATAAGTTGGATCAGGCGCTGGTTGCGATTGTAATTTTTGCGTTGACTTATATCGCTATAGCAACAGAAAAAATAAACAGGACCGTGGTAGCATTCATAGGTGCTTTGCTATTGCTTCTGTTTGGCATTTTTGATTTAACAGAGGCGGTAGGATTTGTAAACTGGGATACTATCGGTCTTTTATTTGGGATGTTTATCATAGTAGCAGCCCTGTCAGGTGCGGGATTTTTTACTTTTCTTGCTCTCGTTCTTGCAAGGTGGTTAAACTATTCTCCAGTTAAGATATTCATATTTTTCCCGATTATGACGGCGGTGCTCGCGGCATTTATGGACAGCGTTACTGTTATGCTGTTTTTTGCTACGCTTACTTATGAAATATGCAAAATTTCTAAAATGGATGCAGTGCCACTGATAATTACTGAAGTTATGCTTGCCAATATTGGTGGTTCCTCAACAATGGTTGGTGACCCGCCCAATGTAATTTTAGGTTTAAAACTTGGTTATTATTTTAATGATTTTGTTATTCATAATGGACCTATCGCTATTGTCGCAGGTGCGGTTACTCTTCTCTATTGCTATCTCGTAAACCGTAAATCAATAGTATCGCTTGGCGAAGGACCAAAGCTGGGATTAGGGGATATGGATCCATCAGAAGCGATAGAAGACAGAAAGCAATTTAAAGCAGGGCTCTATGCATTTGGAACCGCAGTTTTCTTTTTGGTTGTTCACAATTATATAGAAAAATACATAAGCATTCCCCTCACGGCCCCGCTTGCCGCTATGGTGCCCGCGTTTGTCATGCTTGTTGTGCTGGGTAGAAAGAGGGCAGAAAGAATTATATCTAAAGTAAATTATGAAGTGATACTATTTTTTATAGGGTTGTTCGTAGTGGTTGGAGGACTTGAACATACCGGCGTAATAGAAGTAGCTGCAAACTCCATTACAAACCTATTTAAGGACAACCACATTGGACTTTTAAGCACTCTTATATGGGGTTCGGGTATTATAAGCGGTGTTGTCGATAATGTTCCCTTTGCTCTCTCATTAGCGTATATACTTGAGAATATCGTTAAATTCGCCGGGGTTCCTGCACTTTCAATAATGGTGTGGGCATCATCGCTTGGTGCAGATATAGGAGGTAATTTTACTCCTGTGGGGGCTTCTGCCAATCTGGTAGCTTATACAGCGATGGAAAAAAGAGGGCAATCAATCGGCTGGGGAAGGTGGCTTAAGCTTTCGATTCCAGCGACCATTATTGCTCTTACCGTGGCAAATATTGGTATTTATATAAAATATATTATCGGGTTTTTCTAAAAGCAATAAAGAGGATAAAAGTATGTGTACCACCCATTTGCAAGTATTATAAATAATGTATTAATATATTTATCAGTAAAGCATAATATTTGACTTTTTATCTGTTTTTTCATAAAATCTTGCACGATTTACTACGCATGGATGCAAAAAAAGATTGCTCAAGAGAAAGTGTCCTGCTAAAATTAATAGGTTATCTAAGGTTTATGGGATATAGGAACCTCGAGGCATATCAGAATAGCAAGGGTAGCTTTGCGTTATAACTAGAATTAGATAAATTTGATTGTAACAGTATTGTATTAGTATAATTTTATTAATTAAGTTTATATATCAGGTAATAAATAATGGTTGCCATTAATCAAAAGCCAGGCGAAAAGATTAAGAGTTTTTTTTATTTGTTTATATTTTCTACATTAATATGGCTTGCGCTCACTTCAAATTTGGGTTTGCAGGAGGTTATAACCGGCATTTCTGCGAGTCTGATGATTTCATTATTGCTGGGCAGCAGATATTTTGAATTGGGGTTGCCCCCGGTAAGTTTAAAAAAAATTGTTTTTGCCATTATATATATATTTATACTCTTTAAAGAAATCATACTGGCAAATTTCGATGTCGCTTACCGGGTAATTCATCCTAAAATGCCAATAAAGCCGGGGATAGTCATAATTAAAACGAAACTTAAATCGGATATTGGCAAGATGATGCTGGCAAATTCCATTACGCTAACCCCCGGGACATTCGTACTGGATATAATTGATGACAGGATACTGATTCACTGGATAAATGTTAAAACCGATAATACGGATGAAGCAACAAAAGCTATAGGGGAGAAATTCGAGAAATATTTGAGGGTGATATTCTCATGAACGAAATAGTTACTTACATATTTCTGGCAGTGATAGGAGTGGCTATTATACTCTGCCTCTTGCGTATGCTAAAAGGTCCTACCGCTTCTGATAGGGCAATAGCAGTAGATACTGCAACCACTGTTATAGTTGCCCTTATGGTTTTACTGGGCTTTATTTTTGAAAGATATATCTACCTTGATGTTTCCCTGGTTTACGCAGTCATATCTTTTGTTGGTCTTGTTGCTATTGCAAGGTTTTTAGAGAAGGGAATTTAAATTGCGTTTTATAACAGGAGAAGTCGTTACAGGAATCGGAGTATTGTTCCTTTTTTTGGGCAGTCTCGGAATTTTCAGGCTTCCTGATGTATATAACCGTGTTCAGGCAGGTACAAAATGTACCACCCTGGGGGCTTTTCTAACTGTTATAGGAGTTGGCATAATGCAGCCGGACTGGTTCTGGAAAACTCTTATTATCGCATTATTCATTCTCCTCTCTAACCCGATTTCAAGCCATGCTCTGGGAAGAGCGTCGCTGAAAAGTGGCGTGGGCTTATGTGGCAAAACTGTGGTAGATAAGTCGGAAGAATTTAACAGGGGAGGAGAAAAATGATAATTTTTATAGTTTCTCTTTTAGTAATCCTTATGCTTGTAGCTGCAGTTTCTGCAATTGTTTTAAAAGATTTACTTGGCGCAGTAATTGCTTCCTGCATGGTTAGCTTAATCGCAGCCATTCTTTTTTATATGTTACAGGCGCCGGATGTCGCTATGGCGGAAGCAGCAATAGGGGCAGCTCTTTCTACGGCTGTTTTTGTAATCGCTATTATAAGAACGAAGAGGCATGAAGAGTGAGAATTATAGTTAGCATATTTTTATTAGTTGTAATTGTTCTGGGAATTACGCTGGCACTGATAGCGATTCCTTTTGATGGATCTATTGGGCAGGTAGGCGGCCATTATATTGAAAATGGGATTAAAGAAACAGGAGCCACAAACATTGTTACTTCGGTAGTCCTTGAATACAGGGGTTTTGACACACTTGGCGAGGTAACGATACTTTTTATAGCTGCTATAGGGCTGGGTGCCGTCCTTGCTACAGGTACAAAAAATAAGAACGGCAGTAAAAATATAACGCCGGCAAGTCTTATAGTATATACGGGCTGCAGGTTTCTATTTCCGTTGATTATTTTATTCGGGTTTTATGTATTCGTACACGGCCACCTTTCCCCCGGTGGAGGATTTCAGGGAGGCGCGGTTATAGCTTCTGCCTTTGTTTTAATTTACATGGCACGCCGTGGTAGAAAACTGTCAATGGTTCCGGCAAAGGTAATGGAATCCCTGGGAGGGCTGGTGTTCGTATTGGTAGGATTGATAGGGCTGGCAATTGGTGGCCAATTCCTTTATAACTTTTTGCCACTGGGGGTCCCGAACACTCTTTTAAGCGCGGGGATTATACCCATTATATATATTGCTATTGGATTTAAGGTCGGTTCGGAATTAACCGGTGTTATTGATAATCTTATAGAAGAAAGTTAAAAAGTATAAAAAAGTATGGAGATTAATAGGGAATAGAAAGGGAAAAGGTTAAAGTCTGTAATATGGATTCTAATCTTATTATAAATTTTCTGGATAATTATATATATTATATAGGAGCTTTCGGCCTTGTATTTATAGGGCTTTTAATTATTCTGATTAAAAAGAATCTTATTAAGGTTATTATTGGGCTTGGCATACTTGATACGGGAGTAAACCTGTTTCTCATTACGGTGGGCTATATCAAGCAGGGCACCGCACCTATATTTTCTAAACCCGGGCTTGACCCTGCCACTATGGTTGACCCTGTCCCTCAGGCGCTGGTCCTGACATCTATCGTTATAGGGGTTGCAATTCTTGCTCTGGCTCTTTCTCTGGCAATAAGGTTGTATCGCCATTACGGAACGCTTAATTTAAGAAGGATAAAGGAGCAGCGATGGTAAGTCCTATACTGTTAATTGTAGTACCTCTGGGTCTTGCTTTTGCAATACCTTTATTTGGTCTTATCTCAAAAAAGATAGTCAAATTCATTCCGGTAATTGCTTTTGCTTTTAATCTTGTCTTGTCCCTGCTTCTTATTCCAGCTGTGCTGGATGAACCGATAATTGTTTCTACAGGCGGCTTCTTTCCACCTTTCTGTATAAATCTGGTAGTAGGGCCGGTTGGCATTCTATTTTCTACTCTGATTGCACTGGCAGGTCTTCTTGTCTCCATATATTCCCTTGATTATATAAAAGAGGGTGCGCAGGAAAAATATCATATCCTTTTCACTATACTGCTTGCGGGCGCTACAGGGGTTGTTCTTACCGGCGATATCTTTAACCTTTTTGTTTTCTTTGAAATAATCTGCATTTCATCTTACTCTCTTGTAGCTTATTTAGGTAACAGAGGCGGTATTGAAGCAGCCGTAAAATATCTGATTCAGGGAGCAGTCGGCTCAAGCATGCTGCTTATAGGTATAGGGATTCTTTATGGTCTTTTCGGTACACTGAATATGGCGGATATTGCAGGGAGAATAACGACAGTTAGCCAGATATCCGTATTTGTTCCCCTGGTTCTGATTATTGGCGGCCTGGGTGTTGAGGCAGCTATATTCCCTCTTAATGCGTGGCTTCCTGATGCCCATTCATCAGCTCCTTCATCTATAAGTGCTGTTCTCTCAGGGATTGCCATAGAAGTAGGACTTTTCGCAGCAATAAGGGTTATATTTACAGTATTCGGGGGCTCAAATATTACAATGTTTTTGCTATTTTTAGGAGTGCTAACACTTCTTATAGGTGAGATGTGCGCCTTTAGCCAGAATAATATAAAGAGAATGCTGGCATATTCCAGCATAGGGCAGATCGGGTTGATTGTTTTTGCGTTTGCCATATCTACACCGGATGCGGTAGCAGGTGGGCTATTCCAGATGATAAGCCATACTCTGGGTAAGATGTTATTATTCCTTTCAGCAGGATATATGATAAGTAAGACGGGTTCGATGGATATTTCCACTTTTGAGGGTATGGGAAGGAAAATGCCTTATACCAGTCTTGCTTTTACAATTGGCGCATTTTCTA
>CAYVWW010000054.1:0-5517 GCA_964455605.1 uncultured Actinomycetota bacterium
GAACCTTCCTTCCTCAAGACCCCATCTTTTAAAATCAGGGCCGGTTTTTTTATAAATCCTTATTGATTTCCTTAACGGGTTGCCGGTAAAAAGCACCTTGTCCTTTTTTACTTTTAGAAACTTAAAGGTATCATTGAAACTTATAAAAATATATCTCGCAAACCTTGAAAACAACGCATTCAATCTTCCCGGGATATAATTCTGCTCGTGTAGGGCTATTTTTTTAGCCGTAAAAATACCCGCTAAAAGAACAGGGGCACATATATAACCACCCATACCAAGTATTAAATCAGGCTTAAAAATCATTATTATCCTCAGGGACTGGAAAAATCCGTAAATTAAAAAATATATAAATTTTGCCGTATTTAAAATCTTACCCATTATTCTTACATTTAGAACAAGACCACATGACTTAACCGTTACATAATCTATATCGTAACCGGACAAAAGCTCTGCTCCGGGCCCCCTTTCGCTGCTTATTAAAACTACTTTACTGGAAGGATATTTTTCTTTTAAAGACTCAACCACAGCTAGAGCAGGATAAATATGACCTCCGGTGCCACCGGCACAAATTAGTATTTTTTTTCTCATATGCCTGCACGACCTTTTAATAAAATTAACTTATTCTAATTGTTTCTTCCACCATTTATTTCACCGGGCATTGAATTCCGCCTTGATATGCTCAATAAAACACCTGCTATTATCATATTTATAAAAAGCGATGAACCACCGGAACTTATAAAAGGCAGGGCAAGACCCTTTACAGGCGCAAGACCGACAACGACAGCGATATTGATTATTGCCGGTATTATTATAATGCTTAAAAGTCCTGCTGCCATCGTCCTGCTATAATAATCTTTCGCTTTAATGCATACCCTTATACCAAAAAACATAAAAAGTATGAACATGAATACGACCAGAAGAGTCCCTACTAGTCCCAGCTCTTCACCGATAATTGCAAAAATAAAATCCGAATGAGCTTCAGGGAGATAATAATATTTCTGTATGCTGTTGCCCAGCCCAACTCCTGTTAGTTTACCAGAACCAAGTGCAACAAGGGATTGATATGATTGGAAACCTGCGGCTTCATCAACACCCGTATTGTTGATAAATGCAAAAAGCCTTTCCCTTCTATATTCTTCAAGGAATAAATAGCTTACCGTTATTACAAGCCCCATAAAACCCAGTCCGAATAAATGCTTAATTTTTACTTCACCAACAAAAAGTACCGTGAATACAATCAGCCATAAGATAACCACAGCGCCCAGGTCCGGTTCAAGAAATATCAGGATAGTAATAACAATCAGCACCGCGAAAGAAGGAAAAACTAAATCTTTCAGTTGATTCTTATCTCTATACTTACGTTCAAGATTGTCACAGAAAAAAATAACGATAGCTAATTTTACAAATTCCGATGGTTGCACGTTAAAAAACCATAGGTCCAGCCATCTTCTGGATCCGCCTGCCTCAACTCCAAAACCGGGTATAAAAACCATTGCAAGCATCCCTATCAATATCAGTATTAGAAAATTTGAAAACTTTCTGTAAACATTATAATTTATCTTTGAAGCCAGAATAAAAAAAACAAATGAAATTGCCCACCATATTATCTGCCTTCTTATAAACCAGTAGGGATCGCTGAAATACCTCTCCCCGAAAGACATCGAGGAACTTGACACCATAACCAGTCCAATTATCGATAGCATAAGAGTAAGAATAAACAAGAAATAATACTCTATTTCAACTTTTAAGAAACTAAATCTTTTTGTGTCGGATTCTCTTTCCATCCGTATTCCCTGTTCTCTTTATTTTTTTATTATCTTGCTTTTAGATTTCCCCTTATTTTTACCTGGAACGCTTTTCCTGGCAACTTATCTGCAATCAAAAAATATCATCCGCTCTTTTTTCCAAAACCAGCCTTTTAAATTTATCTCCCCTATCCCTGTAATCTCTAAACATATCCATACTCGCGCAGCCCGGGGAAAGTAATAGCACTTCATCTTGATTCGCTACTTTAAATCCCATTCTTACTGCTTCTTCCAGAGTCCTGCACTTGAATATACCGTAATCATAAATATTTTCATTTATCTCTTTGTAAATTCTTTCAGTAGATTCACCTATTAAAATAAGGTTCTTTATTTTCTTATTTAAAATATCTATCAATTCGGAAAAGTCCATGTCCTTATCCCTGCCACCTAAAATCAATGTGACCTCTTTCCCGAAGCCACCCAGAGCAGCCACCGTAGCATCGGGGTTCGTAGACTTAGAGTCATTAAAACACCTTATCCCATTTACGTAACCCAGATACTCGAGCCTATGGCCCAGAGGCCTGAATCCTGATACAGCTTTCTCGATATCCCTTTTTTTTATTCCTGCAAGCAGGGCAGCAGCGGCAGAGGCCATTATATTCGATATGTTATGATTCCCCTTAAGAAAAACATCTCTTATATTTATCTTTCCTTCTTTTTTACCAATTCTGTAATAAATAGAATTGTCATTATAAAAAACATTGCTATTATTTTTTTGTTCCATGCCATACCTTATAAATTCAGGAATCTGCTTCTTCCTGCCCGGGGTTACCCTTGTCTTCTTACTCAAATAACCGTCATCTATATTAACAACAGCGCTATCTCTTTTATCCTGGTTTTTAAGTAATTTTAGTTTCAGACTACCATAATTTTCAAAAGTGCCATGCCTGTCCAGGTGGTCACTGGTCACATTCAGTATTACGCTTATATGTGGCTTAAATTCATATGTTCTTTCAAGTTGGAAACTGCTTACTTCAATTATTCTGGTTAAATCTTTGTCTATGTTTATACCGGGTAACTTGCTATCTGAGCCAGCTATGTCTATAGTATCGATTAAAGGCAGCCCAACGTTTCCACAAACCACGCATTTTCTACCGGATTCGGTAAAAATCTTACCTATTAAATTCACTACTGTCGTTTTACCATTTGTTCCCGTTACAGCGATGGTTTTTTTACACTCACCGGCATCCAGCAATCTCCAGGCAAGTTCTATCTCGCTTAAAACAGGTATGCCATTTTCATCGGCAATTTTTAACAAAGGCATATTTCCTGGAACACCGGGGCTTGCTACCACAAGGTCTATTTTACCTGCTATTTCATCCCTGCCTATTTTTGATATATCCTTACCTGTTACAACCTTAAGGTTCCCCCTGTTTTCCTGCTTAATTTCCTTAAATAGACCTCTCAGGTCAATGTCAGGATTACTATCGACTGCAGTTATGGAAGAACATATTCCCAGCGATCTTTTTATCACTGAAATTCCAGTCTTTCCAATACCTATAACCATCAAATTTTTATCTTTTACAATATCAATTCTTCTCTTCATATTCTCAGTCAATAAACTTCAGGTAATATATAAAGAATCCTACTCCTGCAAATAATATGCAAACCAGCCAGAATCTTATAATAATCTTTATTTCAGGCCATCCCAGAAGCTCGAAATGATGATGGATGGGCGCCATCTTGAAAATCCTTTTCCTGTAGATTTTGAAACATAAAACTTGAATTATTACAGATAACGCTTCAACAACAAAAAGTCCACCTATAATCATCAATAAAATCTCCTGTTTCATAATTATTGCAACTGCTCCTATAAGACCGCCAAGACCAAAAGCTCCGGTGTCCCCCATAAAAATTTCAGCAGGAGCCGTATTCCACCATAAAAATCCTATACAGGCAGCAAGAGCTCCCCCACTTACCACTGCTATATCAACTCCGTATGATACATGTAGTACCGACCATTCCAGGAATGCAATAAAGGTAAAAGCTGCCAGCACTATCGATGAAGTTCCCGTAGCAAGACCGTCAAGACCATCCGTCAGGTTAACTGCGTTGGTCGTGCTTAAAATGATAAGCACGACGATTATATAATACCAGTTTCCAAGCTCCACCTGAATTGTGGTAAAGGGTATACTTATGAATGTACCAATTTCAAGAAAATATTTTGAAAATAATATAAAGTATAAACACACTATCGAGAGAAGAAAAATTTTTACCCACCATCTCAAACCCAGGGACCTCTGCATTTTAAGCGCCATATAATCATCGATAAATCCTATAAAGCTGCATAATAAAAATATCGAAATTACGAATATCCCCTCTGTGCTATAGGTGTCATACCTGTAATACTTAATCAGGGTAACTGTGGAAAATGCAACCAACGAGGCAATAATAAATATCAATCCCCCCATAGTCGGGGTTCCTGCTTTAATAGAGTGCGTCTTAGGCCCATCTATCCTGATTTTTTCTCCGATTCTTTTATTCCTTTGAAATTTTATAAAGAGAGGTGTAGCTAAAAGGGAAACTACCCCTCCTATTATTATTGATAAAAATATCCAGGTCATATGTTATTTCCCATCTATATTAATTTAATAATATCCTCCATTTTTTCTGCCCTTGAACCCTTTATAAGTATTAAATCCCCATCCATGATTAAACCGCTTATTTTTTTGCCTAATTGCTCTTTTTCTGCAAAATAATAGCACCTATTACTATCTTCATCAAAGCCCTCGCTACTTTTATATCCATCATATATGTCCCTTGCAGATTCTCCAACAGTTATCAGCAAATCGACTTTTCTTTCAAACAGGTATTCTCCTATTTCTTCGTGAAGTTCTGATGATCTTCCGCCAAGTTCCAGCATGTCTCCGAGTATGGCAACACTCCTCATATTCCTTATTTTTGAAACAGCAACCAGCGTATCCACAGCTTTTTTTACTGAAAGGGGACTCGAGTTATAACAATCATCTATAATTATCTTCCCCCCTCTTTCCAGAACCTCCATCCTGGACTTTTCAATAGGCGAATTTTCTATTCCCTTTTTAACCTCGCCCGCACCTGCTCCAAGATGCAACGCAATTGCCGCGGCGCAGCATGCGTTATATAAATTATGGTATCCCGGAATGCTCATCTTTATATCTGTAACATGGCTATCCCTTTTAAATAAACTAAACGTGAACCTGCCCAGATCATCCATTTCTTTTTCTATAAAATTGAACACAATATCGTTATTTCTTCCAAATCTTATGACCCTGCAATCATTTTTTTTCTCTATCAGGTCACTGTAATTATCATCATTGTTTAAAAATAATACACCCCCATTACCTGATATAATTTCAGCCATCTCCGCTTTGGCAAGTGCTATTTCCTCCACATCTTCAAAAAAGGCCATATGCGACTCACTGATACCTGTTATGGCCCCAATATTCAAATTACACATATCCGCAAGTATTTTTATCTGCCCTTTCCCCCTCATTCCCATTTCAGCAATGAAAAAATCCGTCTTGTCGTCAATTTCCAGAATCGATTTTGAAACACCAATTTCAGTATTATAGTTTCTTGGAGTAAACTTAACTTCATTTTTTCTGCCCATTATTCCCACCAGAAAATTTTTTGTAGTAGTTTTGCCTACGCTCCCTGTTATACCTATGCTTGTTGGACTAAAACCTCTTATGTATTTATAAGCGATATCCTTTATAAACTTCAAATT
>CAYVWW010000054.1:5527-7238 GCA_964455605.1 uncultured Actinomycetota bacterium
TTCTTCCGGCCTTTCAGCTTCTATTTTTTTATTCCATTTTCCCAGATCCCCGGAGCGACCTTCTTCGAACACGAACCCTCCGGCTTTCCTGGCTATTGCCTCTTCTATAAAATCATGCCCGTTATAATTATCACCAGAGAGAGGAATAAAAAAGTCTCCTTCCTTAATAGTCCTGGTATCAGTCGATATATCACTTATATACCCGGTGCTATTCTCAGAAATAAGCCTGCATCCCGTCCAGTCTAATAATTTATCGATTTTTATTTTTCCCTTCATCTTTTCTTACCGGCCCATTCATTAACTACTTCCCAATCGCAAAAAGGTATCTTATAGTTCTTAAATTCCTGATAATTCTCATGGCCTTTACCTGCTATTATAACAATGTCATTTTCTCCTGCCATATCAAGCGCTTTAAATATCGCCTTCCTCCTGTCAGTTTCACAGGAATATTTACCTTTTCCGCTATTTTTTATTCCTTTTTCTATCATATCTATTATTGAAACAGGATCTTCCGACCTCGGATTATCAGAAGTTACAACCGTATAGTCAGCGTAATTGCCTGATATCTGACCCATTGCTTTCCTTTTTCCCCTGTCCCTGTCACCTCCACAGCCAAAAACATTTATCACTTTTCCTCCAGAAGGCAGTATCTCAGCTGCAGTCTCCAGCACATTTTTTAGGCCGTCAGGAGTATGCGCGTAATCTATAATTACCGTAAATTTACCATTGCAATAAACCTTTTCAAACCTTCCTTTTACTCCCTTCATTAAGCTGATGCCTTTTCTTATATAGCTCTCATTCACTCCCATATCAATGCATACCCCTGCAGCTGCCAGAATATTATATACATTAAAATAACCGCAGAGCGGGGAAGAAACATCGAAGCTCATTCCACTCAAGGTATTTAAGGTCATTTTAATTCCCGAAACAGAATTATTTATATTCGTAGGCCATATATCTGCGCTACCGGGTTTAAGTGAATAAGATATCTTATCAAGGTCAGTATTCTCATAAATATCCCTGCCATAGCTATCATCAATGTTTATTATAGCTTTACTGCCATGATAGATGGTTCTTTTATTTTTTAAAAATAATTGCTTTTTCGCATAAAAATAACTTTCCATATTTTTGTGATAATCAAGGTGGTCCTGTGAAAGATTGGTGAAAACAAGATAATCAAACTTTAGATAATCTATCCTGTGCAGGTCAATCGAATGAGAAGACACTTCCATACATGCGCAATCAATTTTTTTATCCCTGCTTTTATTAAAGAAATCATTAAGGTCGATAGATTCAGGTGTAGTCCTATCAAAATTGACTCTTTTTCCATTGATAAAAGATTCTACAGTCGTTAGTATCGACGTCTTCTTACCTGCGCCTTTTAAAATAGAATTTATCATATAGCATGTAGTCGTCTTACCATTCGTGCCGGTAATTCCGGTAAGCGCGAATGAAGCAGTAGGATCCCCGTAGAAATTTCTGCACAAAACCGGCAGTACTTTTCTTGTATCATCAACTATAACCTGTGTGACAGACGATGGGGCATTTATTTTTTTCTGAACTATAAGAGAAGAAGCTCCTGAAGAAACCGCCTTTTCTGCAAAATCATGCCCATCGGATTTAAACCCCCTGATTGCTATAAAAAGGTCCCCACTCTTTATGTTCCTTGAGTCTACCGAAATATTTTTAAATTCTATTTCTTCATTCCCGT
>CAYVWW010000055.1:0-7169 GCA_964455605.1 uncultured Actinomycetota bacterium
AAGGAGGTTTTATTATGTCAAGATGGAGCGCGGGTAAAATAATAGGAATTACTTTTCTATGTGTCTTTGTGCTGGCTCTATTTTCCGGCGGGTGTTTTGCAATGGGGCTGCTTGGGCGCGGCCTGAGTGAAGGATCTTATTATAGTGGCGGCGAGTCAATTTATGAAATCCGGCTCGAAGGCATTATTTCTGCAGAAAGTTATTCAAATATTTTAGGGGGAGGATCGGTAACGCCGGAGGAAATAATGGGCCAGATTGATGAAGCTGAAGCAAATCCGGGCGTAAAAGCAATACTTTTAAGGATAAACAGCCCTGGAGGAAGCGCTGCAGCGTCACAGGAAATATTTGAAGAGATAGGAAGGGCAGAAAAACCGGTAGTAGTGTCCGTTAGTGAAACCTGCGCTTCAGGAGCGTATTATATAGCGAGCGCAGCGGATAAAATCATTGCGAACCGCTCTTCTTCAGTAGGCAGTATCGGCGTAATAATACAGATTCCCAATTACGAGGACCTGTATGAAAAATTAGGTATAAAGTATACGACTATAAAAGAGGGCGAATATAAAGATGTGGGCAGTCCCGATAGGCCGCTCACCAGTGAAGAATTAAAGCTATTCGAGGCGCAGCTTGAAGAGATTCACAAACAGTTTATTACCGATGTAGCCGAAGCAAGGGGAATGGATGTCAAGGAAGTAGAGGAACTTGCTACGGGATGGGTTTTTCTGGGAACAGAAGCTCTTGAGCTCGGACTTATCGATGATATCGGGAATTATAAGGATGCGATAAAAGTGGCTGCAGAACTGGGAGGAATCAAGGGAGAGCCTGTTGTAATAAAACAGGAATTCGCTTACTCACTGATGGATTTAGTTTTTGGTTATATGATGGACTCTTTTATGAGCAGACTATTTTAGATAAATTTTTTGAAAACATATAGTTTATCTGGTTTTATTAAAACCTTTAGAATTATTAATGAAATGATTTTTAAAAAATGATTAAAGATATTATTGGTAATATAAGAAAAGCTGAAGAGAGAGCAAGGGATATAGAGGTCTCTTCAAAAAAGGAATATAAAAAGATTGTTGAAGATGCCTACAGGGAATCTGATAAAATACTGGAGAAGGCAAAAAAAGAAGTAGAATTAATGATTCCCGGGGCAGAGAATAAGGCAAAAGAAGAAGCAGCAGCTGAAGCAGAGAATATGAAAAAAGATTATGACAGAAGGCACAGAGAAATAGAAAAAATTTTCAAATCTAAACGGGAAAAAGCTATTGGGGAAATTACCCAGAGGATTTTAGGCAATGTCAGTCGCTAAAGTAAGTAAACTTTTTATTATTTCACATAAATCTGATACTGAATCAGTTCTAAAAAAACTACGGAAAATTCCTATCCCTGTCGAGTTCGCCCCGTATAAGGGTAAGGCCGGGATAGAGGTAGGAGATTCCGGAATAAGCCGTGAGCATAATATAGAAGTCAAAAGAGCCCTGGATATCCTTTTTTCCACTAAAATGGAGGAAGAAAGAAAAATAAAGAAAGCCCTTTCTCGCAAGGGTAAGCTCGTAGTAAAAAGAAGAGATTATGAAAATATCTTAAAGGGCAATGATTTTGAGGGAATAATTAATAATGTCTTTGAGATAAATGATGAGATAATAGACCTTGAAGAAAAAATTGCTTATAGCGAACCAAAAATTAGCCAGCTTGAAAAATGGTTATGCTACAGAGGCAAGATTGAAGATATAAAAGAAACTGATAAATATACCATAAAGCTGGGGGCCATAAGCCCTGGCGGGGCCGGCTCAAAGGAAATCCTGGAAAATCTGAGAAAGAATAAAATAGTATATGAAGAGCTATCGGACAGTAAAGAAAACTCATGCGTGCTTATTGCCTATCATGGCAGTTCCAGAAGCAAAGCTGAGGAGTATTTAAGGGATATCGAATTTAAGGAATCAGGGATAGCTGGTTACAGTGGAACCGTAAGAGAGAACCTTGATACAATTAAAAAAGGTATCCAGTTCTATAAAAAGAGGATAAAAAAACTGCAAAACGAGTTAAATGATATATTCTTAAAATATGAGAGATCATTGACTGTATATCTTGATTATATTGAGAATAATCTGGAGATTGATAAAGCTATAGAATCAGGGTTTTCCACCGAATCTGTTTCATTCCATATCGCATGGGTAAAAAAGTCGGACAGGGAAGAAGTTATCTCTGTCATTAATGGTTTTAAATCTACAAGGGCGGTGGAAATAGAGCCGGATGAGGATGAAGATATCCCTGTTATTCTTGAAAACAAGCCAATATTCAGGCCTTTTGAGATAGTGATAAACCTTTATGGAGTCCCACGTTATTTTGAAATAGACCCTACTCCTTTTGTTTCGCTGTTTTTTGCTTTGTTTCTAGGGCTCTGCCTGACAGATGCAGGTTACGGGCTGGTACTTGCCGTGCTTGCCCTTATATTTGCTTATAAAATAAAAAGTGCCAGGAAGTTCCTTATGTTGATTTTCACAGGTGCAGTTTTCTCGATTTTTGCGGGAGCTATTTTTAACGGGTGGTTTGGGGATCTGCCCAGTTATATTGGTATGGGAGATTTTTTTTCAAGGTTTGCGATTCTTGGAGATCCGGTCAAATCGAATGAAGCTTCAATGAACTTTTTTAGGTTAGCGCTTGCCCTGGGAGTGGTTCAGATAATTTTCGGGCTTTTTATAAAGTTTTTCGATAATATTAAAAACAGGGACTGGGAAGGGGCCTTTTTAGACGGTCTGCCATGGATAATAATTATTCTACCGGTAATATTGATTTTATTGTCAACGAATATTGCCGTGGATATGCAGCTTATATCCAGACCCCTGTTCCCGGCAGGCATAATAAAGATTCTCATATGGCCTGTTATATTGGGCGCCATAATGGTTATTTTTTTCGCTGCACGTGATATTAAAAGCTGGGGCTTCAGAATCTTTATGGGATTTTTGAACCTTACTGTGGTGAACGGCCTGACATCATATCTTGGTGATTTTCTTTCGTATGTCAGATTAATGGCTCTCGGGCTGGTAACTGCAGGCATCGGGGTCGCAATCAACAAGATAGCGTTTCAATTTGCTTCGGTCCCGGTTGTAGGGATATTAATACTCATTGTAGCCCTTTTATTTGGACATATTTTTAATATAGGAGTCAGCGTTCTGAGTGGTTTCGTTCACACGTTGAGGTTGCAGTATGTCGAATTTTTCCCTAAATTTTTTATAGGCGGGGGAAGACCTTTTAGAAGTATAGAAGATGAGCATAGATACATAACAATAATCGATTAGTTTTAGGAGGAGCAATGTCAGATTTATCAATTGGTTTAGTGTTGGCTATGTCAGGGGCAGGACTGGCAGTTATTATGGCCGGGATTGGTTCAATTTTAGGTATAAGCTACCCCGCAAGGGCAGCAGCAGGCGTTCTTTCAGAAGACCCATCCAAGTTCGGTAGATTATTCCTGCTGGTGGTGCTTCCGGGTACCCAGGGATTTTATGGTTTTGTTGCGACATTTTTACTGATGGGCAATATCCCGAGTGTAGAAACCTTATCCCAGGGGTTTCAGCTGTTTTTGGCTGCAATGCCAATAGCTTTTACCGGTCTGGCCTCGGGAATATACCAGGGCAAGGTATGCGCTGCCGGAGTAAACCTCGTGGCTAAAAAGCCGGCGGAAGGGATGAAGGGAGTTATTTTTGCAGCGATGGTGGAAACCTATGCAGTGCTCGGTCTTCTTATAACTTTCTTCCTGAATAATTTAATTGAATTCTAGCAGGAGATTGTATGGAAAAGATGGATAGCGTTTCAAAAAAAGTAATCGCTGAAGCAGAGAAGGCGAAAAAACGTGAGCTTGAAAAAGCTAAAAAAATGGCTTCAGAAATAATAGAGGAATCGAAAAAGGAGGCCATTGAGATACATCGCAGTGGCAAGCTTGATGCGTGGAACAGGTACAGGGAAAAACTGGGCATTGAATTGTCCAGAATTAAATCACAGATGAGTGCTAAGATACTTTTGTACAAAATAAGTCTTGTCGACGATGTAATAGACGAGGCAAAGAAAAGACTTTCTAATATGAGCAGGGAAGATTATGTAAAATTTCTTAAAAACAGTATTAAATCTTTAAATATAGATGATAGTTATTATGTGATTGGCAGCGAAGAGGAAAAAATCGATGATGAAATGGTAGCTTCAATTTCAAACCTGAAAAAGTCGGACAAAAAACCCGATTTTAAAAAAGGCATAAAAATAATTAAGGGTAAAGCTCTATATAGAATATCTCCTGAGATTTCGATAGACTCAGAAATCGATGATATAAGGATGGAGGTAGCGCAGGAATTATTTGGAAGTAGTGGGGAGAAGTAAAGATTGGTAAGTATAAATTATGACATAAGGGATGATAATTTCTATCTTTTTGAATGTGCGGAGCTGGAGGCTAAGGAGCTGGAGTTTCTGGATAAGGGTAAATTGGATAGGATCATAAAATCAAAGAATCTAAAGGAATTTATTAAAAATATTGGGGAAACTGTTTATTCAGGGTATTTGTCTGAACTGGAAAGTACGGGGAGCTTTGAAAAAGTTATTTCAGGTGAATATGCAAAGATTGCCGGTTATTTATCCAGAAGTCTAAAGCCCTCCCACGGGGCCATGGGAGAAATTTTGTTTTTTGAGGAGGTTCTTCATAATTTGAAGGTTGTATTAAAGTCGATTATCCTGGACGAAAACCTTGAAGAGCTTTTTGTACCTTTGTTTTATTCTTATAGCAGTTTGAGAAAAGCTATCAGGGAAGAAAAATATGATAGTTTAAGCAAACCGGTCTCTGCTATCCTGCAATTTATAGCGGAGGTAATAGGCAGGAAAGGGGAAAAGGATTACCGCATAATTGAATTTGAAATAGAGAAACTTTACATGCGTGAAATTTTTAAGTCTGCGGAAGGACTTGGAAGCTATCTAATTAAAAGTTATGTAAAACATTTAATTGATATACTGAATATTAAAAACATTTACAGGAACAGGTATCTCGGTGAGGAGCCGGACCCGGGTTATTTTTTATATGATAATGGTTATCTTTCTGCCGTTCTAATGCTGGAACTTAAAAATAAGGGGTTCGATATTTTTCAAAAGGAAATGAAAAGAACTGATTATGCCGATATTGTAACCAGGGGAGCCAGCGCGCTGGATTCGGAGAAGATGTTTTATTATTTTGATAAGGAAGAAAACCTGTTTTATATGAATATCCTGGAGCCATTGAAATATACCGTTTCAAATATTGAAAAGATTTTCCGGTTCTTTTTTAGAAAAAAAATGGAACTCAAATCTTTGCTTGTAATATTTAACGGTGTTATTTATGGCATTGATGTCGAAAAAATAGAAGAGAGAGTTGGTGCATAGATGAAAGTAAAGGTAGCAGCATTTGGGGAAGAAGATATTATGTTGATATTCAAGTCTGCAGGGATAGATGTTTTCCCTCTGGAACCAGGCATCAAAGAAGTAAGCGAGGTAGAAATGAAGCTAAAGGAGCTTGTAGACAGTGGTTATGGGATTATTTTTATAACTGAAACGATAGCGCAGGAGCTTGATAGACTGATTAAGAAATATGAGAATAAATTCCAGCCCTCGATAGTGGTCATACCTGGTCTTGGAGAAAGGAATGATTACGCGTTAAAAAATTTAAGGAGGGTGGTTATTAAAGCTATTGGTGCTGATATAATGTCAGAGAAGGAGTATGGGAGAAGATAAATGAGTGATTTAGGAAAAGTTGTGAGAGTATCGGGTCCGCTGGTCGTAGCAGAAAATATGCAGGGTTCGAAGATGTACGATATCGTTTATGTTTCTGACAAGAGACTCATGGGTGAGATAATAGAGATAAATGGGGACCTCGCTTCAATACAGGTCTATGAAGAAACGGGAGGAATCGGAGTCGGGGAACCGGTTTATCCAAGCGGGGGGCCTTTAATGGTCGAACTTGGTCCCGGTATTATTCGATCCATATATGATGGAATTCAAAGGCCGCTGAGTGTGATATATAAAAAGGCCGGTAATTTTATTTCCAGAGGAGTGTCGGCAGTAGCTCTGGATAGAGAAAAAAAATGGCAGTTCGAACCGCTGGTAAAAAAGGGTGATAAAGTCAGCCGTGGAGATTTTCTTGGTTATGTTAATGAGACTGAAATAATAAAACACTATATTATGGTTCCCGCCGGCGTAAAAGGTGAGATAAGGTCAATAAAAAAGGGTGAGTTTAAAATTGAAGACACGATAGCAGTTGTAAATGACGGTAGTAGCGATTTGGAAATAAATATGATTCAGAGATGGCCCGTAAGGGAGTCAAGGCCTTACCTGAAAAAGATTAGCCCGGATATGCCGCTATTCACTGGCCAGAGAGTTATTGATACGTTCTTTCCTATCGCAAGAGGCGGGACTGCGTGCGTGCCCGGCCCATTCGGTTCTGGTAAGACCGTGATACAGCACCAGCTGGCGAAGTGGGTTGATGCCGGAGTCATAGTATATATAGGCTGTGGAGAAAGAGGCAATGAGATGACCGACGTCCTGATGGAATTCCCGGAGCTCGTTGACCCCAAGTCGGGAGTTTCTCTGATGAAAAGAACCGTATTGATTGCCAACACTTCGAATATGCCTGTTGCAGCAAGGGAAGCTTCCGTATATACGGGTGTAACAATAGCAGAATATTTTCGGGATATGGGTTATTCCGTGGCTCTTATGGCTGATTCAACTTCAAGATGGGCGGAAGCATTAAGGGAAATATCGGGCAGGCTTGAAGAAATGCCGGGGGAGGAAGGATATCCAGCATATCTCGGGGCAAGGATTGCTTCATTTTATGAGAGAGCAGGCATTGTTAAATGCATCTCCTGTAGTAAAGAAAGGTCAGGCGCTCTTACAATTATAGGTGCCGTGTCACCTCCCGGGGGCGACCTTTCCGATCCTGTGGTGCAGGCAACATTAAGAGTGGTAAAAGTGTTCTGGTCGCTCGAGGCAAATCTGGCATATAGCAGGCATTTTCCGGCAATCTCATGGTTAAATTCTTATTCACTCTATATTGATAACATAAGAGATTACGTCACCAAAAATGTTAACAGGGATTATTTTGAGCTGAGGGCAGAAGCTATGAAAATCCTTGAAAAGGAATCGGAACTTGAAGAAATTGTCCG
>CAYVWW010000056.1:0-7071 GCA_964455605.1 uncultured Actinomycetota bacterium
TGTAAAGAGAATATAATAGGGATAGACACCCATTTTTTTAGACAATTAATATTTTATTTTTAAATTAGATAAATAGGGAAGGTGTACCAGTTCAATAATTCGGTAACTTTTTCTAGCTTTTCGTAGGGGGTGATATATGCAAGTCCCCCGTGTCTTTTTATAATAAGGAAAAATTATTAAATAATCAGGATTATTAAATTAAAGAAATTGCAAAAAACTGATTTAAAATGAGCATTAAGAAAGGTTTAGTCATGGATGATAAAAAGAGAAAAGAATTATTTTATTTAGAACCATTCTTAAAATTGTATGGTGTTAGTCCAACAAAAATTACTCTTAATGTTGAATCTCCGGATTTTATTATTAATTATTCTGGCAAAAAAATAGGAATTGAACTTACTGAGTATCATTCATTACAAGAAATATCAGGGCATTCAAGAAGAGAAGTAGAGAGTAATTGGGAAAGACTCCAGGGGGAAATATATGAAAAGGTAAAGTTAGATAAGGAATTGATGGGTATTTGTGTTTTAATATTTTTTAGAAAGGTATTTTTGCCTTCACGAAGAGAAAGCCCACCCTTAATAGATGAATTAATTAATTGCACTAAAGTATTTATTATGAAAAGTAAAAAGTCTGTTTTAATCCCAGAAAAATATAAAATATTAAATAAATACGTTGGTCGAATTGATATTTATAAAATCGAGGGTAACTTCTTTTTTAAATGGAGATTTAGTCTAAATGCTGGATCTATTGGCTTAAAAAAAGAAGATCTATTACGAATTATTGAACATAAGGTTAGTAGAGAGAAACAATATTTGCAAAAAGGTTTTGATGAGTTGTGGTTATTAGTAATATTTGGGCATAGAATTTCACAAACAGTTTTTCCTAGGCTAGAACACAAACTTAAAACATTTAGTGCTTTAAATTCATTGTTAGACACATCAAGCTACAACTATGTTTTTCTTTATCTCTATATGTTTGATGTAATTTATAGATGGCCGAATTGGGAAAAAATTGGAGAAGGTAATTTTTTTAATTTAGTAGAATACTAATAAATGCTGGGAATGTTATGTGAAAATAGGCTTTTTTTAAATATATTAAATGAAACCGGTGGATAAAAATGAGTAATAATGAAGCAAATACTGCTTTGTCAAATCCATTCTCAACTGGCGGAGGCGGAGTAACCTTCGAGCAGTTAGTTGGTACATCGTATCTTGTCTCTCTTTTAGCTGGAGACATACCAAGAGGATTGGACTGGGGTATAACCAAAAGTGTCCTATTCCAACATAGATGGTCTGGATGTTTACTCGATGATATTATTATAACTAGCGCTGATGGTGATAGAGAAAGAAAACTCGCTTTGCAAGTCAAGCATGATTTGAATTTTACAGATTCAGTTTCGAATACAACATTTGCAAACGTGATAGCGGATTGCTGGAAGACTTTCAGTAGTTCTTTAGGGTGGCAATTTAATCAAGATACTGATAGAGTTGGAATAGGACTTGGAGTCTATCAAAATAGAATTGATAAACATTTCCGACCACTTTTAGAATGGGCGAGAACATCTAAAGATTCAACTGAATTCTTGCGAAAGGTATTGCTTCCAACATTTTCTTCTAATGAGAAACAAGAATATCTTAAAATTATCAGGAATATCCTTTCTAAATCAAAAGGAAATAATATAACAGATGATGAAATATGGAAATTTTTAAGATGTCTTGTAGTTATTCACTTTGACTTAGAATATGCCGGTAGCCGTGATTCGGTTCACTGTTGGAATTGTTTGCTTGATCAAATTAAGAATAGAAATGAAGGACAAGCAAAATTACTTTTCAATAGTATAACTTCTATTGTTGCAGAATATGCCCGTTCTGCAGGGTCTATTGATATAGATGTTCTAAGGACAAAGATTTCCACCAATGCGATAGCTCTTAAAGAACACCCAAATTTTACATCAGATCTTACCAAGTTGAGAGAACATACGGTTAGGGAGTTAGAACATATCAACGACACTATCGGTGGTAAGGTTCAACTACCACGAACTGAACTGCTCGATCAACTAGAAATAAGTATTAAGGAGAAAGAGGTTGTTGTTATTACTGGAGAACCGATGGTGGGCAAATCAGGATTGCTTAAACTATTAGCAAATCGACTGAGATCTGAAGGAGAGATAATTGCCTTCTCTGTTGAAAGACTTTTTGGCACAACAATAGAGAATTTCTTACACAACATCCATATTCAAAATAACTTTCAAGACATTTTGTTTGCTACTGGAGCGGCACCACTTCGTTGCATCTTAATTGATGGATTGGAGCATGCTATAGACGACGAAAACAGAAGATCTGTTTTGAGTGACTTAATCATTGAAATCCGCAAATATAACAAATCTGTTCTAAATAAAGGTGGACATCAGGATAATTGCTGGAAAATCGTTTTCACCTGTAGAAGCCAAGAAGCTACAAATGTATTATTGCATTTAGAAACGCGAACAAACCTTGCTGATAATTCCTTACAAAAGGTGGAGGTTGGATCATTAAGCGATGAGGAAGTTAAAGAAGTAGTAACCCAACTTCCGAAGCTGAAAAATCTCGCCGTACAGGGTCATTTAAGAGAGATTCTTTCTCGACCTTTGATATTGGATATATTGACCCTTCCGGATATCTCACTACCAATCGAAGCGGTTCCTAGAACTCTAACAGAAACCTGGCTCTTAGAGTGGTTTTGGAAAGAAGTTGTTCGATTAGCTGATAGGTTGAGACCCGGGAAAGGCAATCCTGATAAACGGGAACAACTATTAATTCGTATTGCAATGCACTCATTAAGCGGGGATAGGTTTTTATCTGTGAGTGATGATATAGATCCTGAAGTGATTTCTGGATTAGTTTCTGATAGGCTCTTAGCTAAAGAAGGTAATTGCCTCCGATTTGCTCATGATATTTTAGAAGATTGGGCTTTGACAATTCTGCTGAGCAACTATAAAGACAATATTCCAAGATTTCTGATTCAGATTGACGAACCACTTGGTCTGGTAAGAGTTTTTCGGTTGTATACTTCCAGAATTTTAGAGGTCGAACAATCGCCGAGTGCTTGGTTAAATCTTTTAACTACTTTAGAGGATGAAAGCACTCTTTCTCCTCGCTGGTATCAGATTGCATTAACTGCACCACTTTTCTCTCCATTATTGAAAGAAATATTGCCACGAATACAACCATGTTTGTTTGAGAACGATGCGGCCTTACTAAGTAAATTTTTAAAGGCATTAAGGACGATCTGTGTCCAACCGAATCCAACGGCCCGTATTCTATTTGCAGGTTTACCAAAGGCAGAGTTTGAAAAATATCTTGCCTATTCAGCGATACCAATTTGGGAACAATGGACCCCAGTTATTCAATTTGTATTAAAAAAACTCGATGCAATTAAGGATAAAGTTGCATTCGAATTTTCCTACATTGCTGAAAAATGGATGACAAATACCGAGAAGAATCAATCGTTCCGAAAAGAAATTGCAAACCTTAGCTTAAAGATACTCAATGATGGTTTATTACAAAGTCATAAAGAAGAGCCCAAAAACCGATATATTAAATCGGTTCTTTGGGCAGCTGATTGCTTATCCGAAATAGTTGATGAGTTTGTTAAGCAAAAAGCATTAAGGGATAGAGAAGATAAAAACTATGGTTTTGAAGAACTCATTCTTGAAGAAGGTTGGTTACCTCTTTGCAAGCATCTTCCAAAAACTGCCGTAAATATACTTGAAGCCATTTTATGTATAAAAATAAAACCTGATAGATTTGGAAGTTACGATCATCTATTTATGAGTTTAGGGATTGGATTCACAAAATGGAGTCCTCCAACATATTTGAAAGGTCCATTTTTAGGATTATTAAGATTGCACCCAGATGAGGGTTTAGATCTCATCCATAGAGTTATAAACCATGCAACTCAATGTTGGAAAATGAGGGAAGAGTTAAAATGGAATAGAAAGCCAATTCCGCAGATCATTAAGCTTAAGGGTGGTACTATTAGAGTTTGGGGTGATGAATATGTTTATCATTGGTATAGATACCCAAGTGCGGCACGAGATGTAATTAATTGTGCGTTAATGGCTCTAGAATATTGGATGAATGGACAGTTAAAGAATGGTACCGATCCGGAAGAAATGTTTGAGAGAGTTTTAAAGGATACGAAATCTGTGGCTGTGGTTGGCGTGTGCTCATCTGTGGCATTGGCAAACGAAAAGATATGTCGGGAAGCAGTGATTCCAATCCTTGAAAATCCTGCCTTTTGGATAATGGATATTTACAGAGATACTGAAGATATGGAGGCAGAGAGTTCTATTAATATGCTGTCAACTAACTTCTCTTTGGGGAATAAAAAAGCAGACTTTAAAATTTTACTTGATCTTGCTAAACAGCCACATCGAAAACTTGAAATACCTAACTTTGTTTTTCCTATTCTGTTATCTGGACCTGAAGATTCTTGTAAGCGACTCCAGAATGCAATGCGAGCTTTTCCAGACAATCCTCCCTTCTTGTACGAGGATGAGAAGAAAAACGATTACTTAGTTCAGGGAAGAATCGAAATTTGCAATATTTGGGCTGCGCAAGCAGAACGGGAAAATTATGAGACTTTTGAAACTGAGGTTGAAGGACAGATCGGGTTTCGGTTTAAACTCCCAGCAGAATTAGAAGAACAACAGAAAGATAAATTAAAATTTATTGAAAAAAGAAATAGGTTTTACAGTTTTCAAGGTTGGTCAATGAATCTTTTGGACAAGGGTGAGATTGGACAGACTTGGACTCTTGAATCTGCAATTGAATATACTCAAGATTTGGTTCGTCAAGATAATCCATCATATAAGCCCAAGAAGTTTCTTGAAGATTCAGAACAAGGAGCTCAGGCTATCGCTGCTTTTGTAGCAGGGCTGGTGACACATCAGTGGCAATGGGTCGAGAAGAACAATTATGCTTCATGGTGTCGTGAACAAATACTAATTGCTGCTAAACGATTTGAACTGCCTGCGGAGTTTCAAGATGAAATGTCAAGGTTTTCGATGGGTTACAGACGATCTGCAGCTCGTGCTTTGCCGATTCTCCTCCTAAAGTATCCCAAAGAGAGAAGAATTCGCAAGGCAATATTTGTGTTAGCCTTACATAGAAATAATGAGGTCAAGGGGTACTTGTTTAATGGACTTAAGGCACTATGGGCGACAGACCAAAAAATAATTTGGAGATGTATCAATAAAGTTATCAAATTCTCACGTAAGAAAGCCATTGATCATAAATTTTGGTATTTGAAAAAGCAACCGATAGTAAGTAGAGATTTGAGAAATTATGCAAATATACGAAGATTAATCGCACGCACAAAGAAGATAGCGCTTTTACTTTTTATCCAATTCTATCCAAAATCCATCAGAAATTATTCATCTACTGAAATAGCTACTCATCATCTCCAGTCGATTCTTTATTGTCTACCATCGCATACTCAAATTACCCAGATACCATCATTAAGCAAGCTTGTTAATTTTCTGGAAGAACTTTTGCTGTTTACGATAAATACTTACATCCACTTTGAGGAAGAAGACAAACATTATAACGAATGGGCTCATAATAATTGGAATCATCTTTTTTTCCCGATTATCGCCAATGCTTTATTGCGACTGCCTCAAAATATTGTGGAATCTAAATTATGTGATCCTATCGTAAATAACTGGGAAAAAGCACCGGCTATGATGGAAGAGTTCTTACGACAACTTAGCTTAGTTGGTCCTCAACCTGAACTTGAGGATAGGCTTATTGAATTATGGATTCACATAGGAGACCGTGTGTTGTCTTCAACTTACTGTAAATCCTTCGGATATTATCTCAATGACGAAATGAGAGATATATTAGGTTTGCTCATTTTTACTGATCCCTCGGGAATAATGAAATGGAATATTCAAGAATGGGAACCACTGAAGAAAATGATACCTTTCATCAGTCGCTGGTGTAATACTGTGGGACATTATCCTGAGTGCTTTCTAAGTTTAGTTGGGCTTCTCAAGACGATTGGATTTAGTCTTGTTCCTGAATTTGGAATTAGTTGGCTCTATGGTTGCATCCTTAAGGTAGACAATCATAAAAACTTTTTTGAAAGAGGTAGAATTGCCAGTTTACTCGCTGAACTTCTTTATGATTCATGGTCAAAACAAGAAACGTCTATCAAACAAAATCCAGAGACACTTAAACATTTTGCCTTTTTAGTTGATAAAATAGCAGAACAAGGTGAAAGTGTTGCTGTTCGACTTCAAGCAAGATTACAAGAAACTCTCTATGATAAATAAATGCGACAGGGGACGGGGCATTGTCATATGATACGGTTTTCGCACTCTGGATCTTTCCGGAGATTTTGAAACTTTTAAAGAGAGGTTAGATAATTTTGTAAAGCAAATTAGTGAACTTGCATCTATAAATAAATCTTGAAAGAGGGCGAAGGAAAAATAAAAACACTACCTACAACGCATTCGCGCATTCAGTGGTTCATTTAAATATTATAATAAAATTATAATAATATCAATTTTTCGATCCAATTTTTTGTCATACAAACTGCATTATTTTATATATTTAATAATTTAAAATTTAACGAAGTTTAGAAATAAAGTATTTTATAAGGAATTACAAAATGCGTAAAATTCCTATTGTTCCAGATAATTCCGTACTAGGTGATTTAGTTGATCCAAATTTACCAGATAATAAAAAGGAAGATAATAATGCATTTCTTCAGATAATTGAATTAGATCATAAAGGTATTTTTGAGATTGGTATTCCAATTTCTACTACTATGATTGAAGAATTAAGGTCAGGTAATACCAAGAGAGAAGCAGTAAGAAAAATCATGGGGTCTGCATGGAGACTATGGCCAAATTTGGGAAGCCCAGAATATAATAAAATATTAGACAAACAAAAAGATTGTCTTATAAAAATAATGCAAGATAAAGGTGGTATTGATTCGAAAAATTTTATTGCTTCAACAATTCATTCGAATTTGAATAATATGGAGTGTTTTGAGCCACTGTTCCGGAGAAAATGAGCCACCTCT
>CAYVWW010000057.1:0-7061 GCA_964455605.1 uncultured Actinomycetota bacterium
ACTCATTCTCAGGGTGTTACCTGAATACGGGGACACAACATATAAATGGTACACAGGCACTTGCACTGTCGAGGGCAAGGCACGGAAGGTCGCTTTATGGCGGAGGCGCTTATTCAAGGGAGAGGCAGTCGGCAATGCTTCTGGCAGACCTGCTTTTACAGAAAAGATCGATTGTAAATGCGGGAAATATGGCCGGTTTCCTGAGCACAATGGGAAAATATGTATGGACCAATATATCGCTAAACCAGGCGTTGCAGATACTTCCTGTCATAAGCTCTATGGATAGGGGAGATATTACGATAACTACTTTCAAGTCATGGCCACAGTGGTTTGGAAAATCAAGTGCTGTAGGCTATAACGAAGCAGAGAAAAACCAGTTTTTCAGAAATATCCTGAATCAGTAATAAAGCTGTTAAGACAGTGTTAAGAAGAAAAATTGTTTAGATTATTTAAGGGCACCTGTTGCTATTTAATGGCGAAGGTGCTCTTAATTTGTGCCTTTATATTTTACTTATTTTAAAAGTAATCTTTTTACTTAATTAGCGGTGGGGAAAGATTGATTTTTATATATTTATATTGGAATACAGGTGTTCTCTATAAGCTGGTATAATTGACAATATAAGGTTTTGAAATTATTATTTGCAAAAGATAAGTAAATTGTATGAAAGGTAAACAAAATTTTTATTTTAAATGAATCTTAAAAGGGATGAATTTTTTATGGCAAGGGGCAGGCCGATAGTATTAGTATCAAGTTATACTCCAAAGTTATGTGGGATAGCTACTTTTTGTGAGGAGGCAAGGGAGTTTATAAAAAAAGAGTACCCGGAAAGAGAAGTACTCGTAATAAGTCATAAAGATGGAGAGGGCGAAGGCGTTTATCCGATAATAGACACTTCCAATCGCTTCTGGTGGAGGCCGGTCGCAAAGAAAATCAAAAAACTCTCGCCATATGTGGTACACATTCAGCATGAATACGGATTGTATGAACATGTGGATGAAAGGGGTATTGGAGATAGGAACCAGGGTTTTATTGAATTTCTGGGTTCAATAAATGAGTTTCCTATCGTAGTCGAGCCGCATACGGTTCATGGAAGATTGAAGGAATCGGAAGAAAATTTTATTTACCAGTTATGCGAAGATTCTGATGTAGTTTTATTTAAAAGTGATTACCAGAAGTGGAGACTGAACTGGACATTTACGCAGAAAGGATGGAAAATGCCCAAGAATATCATGATTGTCCCCCACGGGGCAAGACCTGATAGGGGCTGGGGAGAAAAGGGCATCCAGAAATTAAGGGAAGAATTTGGATTGGATAAAATTAAGAGTTTTAGCAATAATATTGTTGGATTAATAGGATGGATTCAGTCAAATAAAAGATGGGATATATTAACTTCTGCGTGGGAGGGAATATGCAAAGAAATAAAAAAGAGAACTGGCGAAGACTGGGACCTTCTGGCTGCAGGCACCATGAGGGACGTAGCGCATAGTGATGATTTCAAACATTACAAGGAAAGCCTGGAGATACTGGAGAAGAAGGGCATCGCCCGTTATTATGAATTTATACCCAGGGGAGATATCTATTATAAAGTAATGGCGCTATGCAAGTTTATAGTTCTGCCTACGGTAGATGAAACACAGTCGGGTACACTGGCAAGAATTATTGCTTTAAAGAAACCCTATATTACGACAGCTCCACTGGAAGGACTTACGGCCCAGACACTTGAAAGCGAGGGAGGGCTGTTATTCACGAATAAGCAGATGTTAAGGGAAAAAGTTATAAGATTGGCATGCGATAAAAGTTTAAGGAAAGAACTTTCAAAAAATCTAAAAAAATATTTAAACGGTGTCGTATCCTGGGAAGTTGTTGCAAAAAAATACAGGCATGCATACAGATATGCACGGCTCAAAAAAATAAAAGGGGAGGAAATATATTTCCCACCGGACTTTTAAATGTTTTTTTAACCCCATGTTCCATTAATCGGTATAAAGTTTTATAATATTACGAGAGTAATTATTTATAAATTTACTATTTTTAAATATTAAGATATTAATAGATTGTTGAGTGATATCTATTCCCTGAGTAAACTTAAGGAAAACATTCTATTTTTTAGGGAGGCGATGTTATTACGGTAAAGCTTAAGAATGCCTTAAGAAAAAAATGCAGGGGAGTTAATAGTATATTCATATCTTCTTTTATTCCCAGAAAATGCGGAATAGCTACATACACAAGGGACCTTGTTGTCGCGCTTGATATGATAAGCCCTAGTTACGAAGCAGAGATCATTGCTATGGATAAACCCGAAGACGGGATTGATTATCCACCTGAGGTTGTCTTTAAAATCAACCAGTATGATGTCAATTCTTACAGGAAGGCTGCCAGATGTATTAATAAATCCAGGGTGGATGTAGTTGTTCTTGAACATGAGTTCGGACTTTATGGAGGTATGTTTGGGGAATATATAAACGAGCTGGCAAAGCTTATTAAGAAACCGCTGGTTATTACTACGCACACTATTCCTGATGATCCGGATAATAAATATGGAGCATCTTTAAAAGAAATTATAGAGTTTGCAGATAGTGTAATAGTTATGATGCCGGAGAGCATACGGAAGCTGGCAAAAAAATATAAATATCCTGAAGAAAAAATTGAACTAATTCCCCATGGTGTCCCGGATATACTGATGGAACCTGTTGAAAGATATAAAGAAAAGAGAGGGCTGAAAAATAGGATAATTCTCGGGAATATAAATCTATTATCAGCTGTTAAGGGTATTGAATATATAATAGAAGCACTGCAAATCATTAAGAGGCAAATTCCTAATGTCCTGTATCTCATAATAGGGCAGACACATCCGGTTGTATTAAAAGAAGAGGGCGAAAAATATAGAAATTTTCTAAAGAAAAAGATAAAGGAGCTTGGCCTTGAGGAGAATGTTAAGTTCGTAAATAAGTATATACCACTTGATGAGCTTGTCAGATGGCTAAAAGCTATTGATATATATATAACACCATACCTGGATCCGCATCAGTCCGGCTCTGGCGCTCTGGCATACGCAATAGGAGCGGGTAAGGCATGCATTTCAACGCCGTATATGTATGCAAAAGAGATTCTCGCAGATGGCAGGGGTATAATCGTACCCTTCCGTAATTCCAGGGCTATAGCCAATGCTGTAATTGATATATGTAAGAATCCGAAAAAGAAATTAAAAATTGAGAGAGAGGCATTGAAATTCGGTAGGATGATGACCTGGCCCAATGTAGCCCTGCAGCATTTTCAATTGTTCGAAAAAATACTTGGAAGGAAGAGTAGCATTTAGTCCTGCAGAATAGCCAGTCTATATGTTGTCTTATTATAAATATCGTTTTTCTGATATATGTAATAAGAGAGGAGAAAGATATCATGAACGTTGACCCATTAAAGAAAATAAAATCTATGACTACGGATAAGGGCATTTATCAGCATGGGGAGCTGAGCAAGCCCTCCCCTGAATTTGGTTATGCGCTTGAGGATCAGGCAAGGGCGCTCATAGTTGCTGAAGAGCTCGGGGATAACGAGTTGAGAGATATCTATCTGAATTTTATATTTAATGCGCGGCGGGATGACGGCCTGCTTTATCATTTTTTCTATGAAAATAAAAGCGGAGGCGAGTTCAGGGATAGCGAAAAAAATTCGGAACCGAATCCCGAAGAAGCTTATGGGTTAACTTTATGGGCTCTTTTAAAAATCAAAGACCCTGACCGTGATGTTGATATAATTACGAAGGAACTGATGAAGGGAGCCTATAACTGGAGCTCACCAAGGGCGATTGCCGCAGCATTGATGGGATTGTTAAATCTGGATTACTCCAGTGTCCTGGAAAAAGAATTAAGGAGAAAATTGTATGATTTCTATACTAGCAATTCCAATAATGGCTGGATATGGTTCGAGAGCTATCTTACATATGCAAATGCAATCATACCCTGGTCGCTATGGGAAACCTATCTTGTAAGGAATTGTAAAACAAGCATGGAGATTGCAGAGAAGACAACCGATTTTTTAATAAATGAATGCCGGGAGGACGATATACCTGTGCCAGTGGGAAACGATGGCTGGTATTCCAAGGGCAAGAAAAAAGCGATATATGACCAGCAGCCGATTGACCCTGCTTATATGGTCTGCTGCCTTGAAAAAGCGTATTTTGCAACGAAGGATAGTTTTTATAAAAGCTGGGCTGAAAAATGGTACAGATGGTTTTTTGGTTATAATACAAATGGCCTTTCCTTAATAGACAGTGATTTTGCCTGTCACGACGGACTGACATCTGAAGGGGTTAATTCAAACCAGGGAGCCGAGTCGAATATATGTTTTTTAATGGCCTTTCTTGCTGCCAGCAGGATGGGGATTGGCAAATTACTCTAATAAGCCTGGTAATTTTTATTTGAAACTGTTTTTAGCACCTCAAACGGAAAACATACACTTTATTGCCCCTTTATTTATATCAGGGTTTAAATGATTTTTTATAGCATCGTTCTTGATATTGGAATTATATGCTAATATTAAATTATGAATATATCAAGGTCAGAAAAAAATCCGATAATAACTCCGGAAGACATAAAACCAACCAGGGAAGGTTTTAAAATAGCAGGTGTTTTTAACTGCGGTGTTATAAGATTTGGCGGAGAGGTTTTACTTTTGATGAGGGTCGCAGAGGAGCCCCTTAATGATGACGCAGATAAGATAATCATTCCTATTCTTGATCCGGAGAATGGCATAATTTCTAAAAAAGAATTTTTAAGGAGCGACCCCACAATAGACTTTCATGATCCGAGATTCTTAAGAACGATTTCAGGGAATTACCTTACCTCAATTTCTCATCTAAGGATTGCGAGAAGTAAAAACGGAATTGATTTTAATATAGATGAGAATCCTGCTCTTTTTCCTGAGAATGAATATGAAAAATTTGGTATGGAAGACCCCAGGATTACCCTGATTGATGGGGTATATTATATAAGTTATGTCGCGGTTTCCGATATAACTGGAATAACCACATGTCTTGCCACCACTAAGGATTTTAATAAATTCAAAAGACACGGTGTAATTTTTACGCCAGATAATAAGGATGTTTGTATTTTTCCGGAGAAAATAGGGGGCAGGTATTATGCGCTAAACCGTCCCGAATCCACTGAATTCAGGAAAAAAGATATATGGATATCCGAGTCAGCCGACCTTTTCTCCTGGGGTGGACACAGGAGATTGATGGGACCGGGAGAAAAAAGCTGGGAGAATACGAGAATAGGGGCGGGGGCTGTTCCTTTCAGGATAGATGAGGGTTGGCTCGAAATTTATCACGGTGCTTCGGAATACGACCAGTACAGTCTGGGGGCGGTAATCCTTAACGATGAAAAACCCTGGGAAATTGTAGCGAGGAGCGATGCTCCCATTATAAGACCCGAAAAAGATTATGAGTTAAGCGGGCTGGTAAATAGCGTGGTCTTTTCCTGCGGAGTTTTATACGAGAATGGGATTGTGAAGATATATTACGGTGCTGCAGATTCCTGTATAGCATATGCGGAAGTGACTCTGGATGAAATACTTGGTGAATTATAAGTATATAATTTTAAATATAGGGAGCACGCCGTATGACAGCGGGCATAGGAGATCCTGTACGAGAAGGTAAGCAGGTCCCTTAAAGTAATTTATGATGAGATAAAAAAGGGTTTTTAAAAAAAGAGATAGTTATTGATAAACCCTGACCCAATCTATATACATTTTCTGGGGGAATACCGTAGACTGAGACGGATTGCCCGGCCAGTTGCCTCCAGCGGCACAATTCATGATTATAAAAAAATTATCATGTAGCTCTGATTTATTTTCATCTGTAATGTTTTCAGCGTGATATTGATTACCGTCAAGAAACCAGCGTATAACTTCTTTATCCCATTCTATACTAAAAATATGATAATCATCGGCAAAAATTCCTGCAGGAAGTGTTTTATTCCCGCCCGAGTAAGTCCAGCCATTTTCATCCCAGTGTATGGTACCATGGCAGGTACCATCGTTTACGCCTCCGCCGACCATTTCCATAATGTCTATTTCTCCGCAGTAAGGCCAGTCTATAGCATCAAATGATTCCCCCAGCATCCAGAAAGCGGGCCATATCCCTTTTCCCTGAGGAAGTTTTATTCTTGCTTCAATCTTTCCGTAGGTCCAGAATTGTTTATGCTCCGTTTTTATTCTTGCAGAGGTATAATTACTGCTTTCATATCTTTCTTCGCGGGCTTCGATTATAAGGATGCCGTCTTCTATCCTGATATTCTCGGGCCTGTCTGTATAATACTGCAGCTCATTATTGCCCCATCCATTATTTCCTGTTCCAATATCAAAACTCCAGTTATCCAGGTCGATTCCGTCTTTGTCGAAATCATCACTCCATACGAGTTTCCAATCATGTTCCGGGGGTGCGGGAATTTGTCCGGAAGATGAATCTATTTCATTGACGATAGCGGGCTCCTCGCCTGGGGTTTTTTGCCATACGAATATATTGTCAATATAAACACTGCTGTTGCTGTTCCCAAAATCGATTAAGAACCTGCCTTCACTATCGGATTCTTCGGTCATTACAAACTCATAAGTGTAGGTTTTCATGTCTTTGTTAATTTCAAATACTTCTTCTTTCGAATAAGCGGTCCATGGTTCTGAATTTTTTCCTACCTGGCTTTCGATTCTTCTTGGTTCGATTGCCCTGGCATCAAAAGAAACAAGATATCCGGCATTCTTTTTAATCGGGTGATTCAGTTGCCTTAGCTGCACATGCCAGCGTTCGTTCCCGCCATCTATAACATTTACAAATAGTTCTTCATTTGTCACTTCTATAGCGGCATCTCCATTGCCACCCAGATAGAGGTCCCAATCTTTCAGGTCTGGTTCGCTGAAATCGCCATTTTTAATTATATTTTTGGGCAGGTCATTTTTTGTTGCTTCTTCATCCGTAGAGGGTGTTATAGTTTCTTTATTAATATCGTCAGGTAGTTCCGAAGAGCATCCTGATAAAATAAAAGGAATTAAAAACAAAAATAATAAG
>CAYVWW010000058.1:0-640 GCA_964455605.1 uncultured Actinomycetota bacterium
TAGGATGTCTTTTCCCTTTCTCTTTACCTGTACCGCCAAGTGTTACGCCCTGATATATCGTTACATCGTCACCAATCTCGGAAGTCTCACCTATAACAACCCCCATGCCATGGTCTATAAAAAATCTCTTTCCTATTTTTGCCGCTGGATGAATTTCCACACCGGTAAAAAACCTGCTGCATTGAGATATCCACCTTGGCAAGAAAGGCACCTTATGTTTGTATAACCAGTGCGCAATCCTGTGATTTAAAATCGCATGGATTCCCGAGTAGGTGAATAAAATTTCTGCAGTGTTTACAGCAGCAGGGTCATTTTCTTTCGCGGCTTTAACTAAATCTTTTATCTCGGATATCACACCCATAAATCTAACCTGCCATTATCCCCTTTTATATACTCGTTATTATACCTTTTAACTAAATATTTCTTTTTATATATTCTAAAGTCTGTTTAACTCTTTGTATACACTTTTCTGGACCTAATATAGAAATAACTCCGGGAAGTTCCGGACCATGAGTTTTACCTGTAATGGAAACCCTTATCGGCATATATAAATATTTTCCTTTTATATCCATCTTCTTTAATTTCCCCCCTATGGTATCTATAAGACTTTTACTTTTTTCTTCATTTAAATCCATATTAC
>CAYVWW010000058.1:650-7017 GCA_964455605.1 uncultured Actinomycetota bacterium
TTTATCAAGCTTTAGAATTTCCAGCGCTTCGCTGCTATACTCCTTTATATTATCACCCAGGTAATATCTTATATAGCCAGGGAAATCATTTAAAACCTTCAAGTTATCCTTGAAACTCTTTACTCCCCTGGATATCACTTTCATAATCTTTTCATTTTCCGTATCTTTTTCTTTTATCACCTTTCCCCTGATTAAGAAAGGCACGCATAGCTCAACCAGTTCTTCCGTGGTTTTTCTCCTTATGTGTATGCCATTTAGCCATTTTAATTTATTAACATCAAATATTGCAGGACTTTTGGATATATCTGGAATTTTGAACCTATCTTTAATATCGCCTATGCTAAAAATTTCCCTGCCCTCCCCGGGAGACCATGAAAGAATTGAAAGATAATTTGCCATGGCTTCTGCCAGATACCCTTCTTCCCTGAACTGTGTAATAGTAGTGGCTCCATGCCTTTTACTAAGCTTTGAGCCATCCTCACCAAGTATCATTGACAGGTGGGCAAAATAAGGAATTTTAAATCCAAGACTTTTAAATAATAAGATTTGCCTTGCTGTATTTGTCAGATGGTCCTCTCCACGGATGACATGGGTTATATCCATGTCTCCGTCATCCACCACAACGGCAAAGTTATAAGAAGGTGTGCCATCGGATTTAATTATTATGAAGTCCCCTATCACATCGGACTTAAAGCTTACCCTTCCTCTTATTAAATCATTAAAGACAATTTCTTCATTATCATCAACCTTAAACCTTATAGCGAACCTTTTATTCTCACTTAAATTTTTCTCAATCTCCGCATCGCTCAGATCTCTGCAGTGATTGTCATATTTCGACATTTTTCCTGAAGCATACTGGCTCGCCTTAAGCCTCTCCAATCTTTCGGGGGAGCAGAAGCACCTGTAGGCTTTTTTTTCTTTCAACAGTTTCAGAGCCAGGTCCTGGTAGTTTTTAAGTCTTTCACTCTGTCTGTAGAATTCATCCCAGTTTATACCAAGCCATTTCAAATCATTAATTATTGAATCTTCGTATTTACGGCTTGACCTCTTTATATCTGTATCCTCTATTCTTAAAACTAGCTTTCCCCCCATGCTCCTCTCAGCCAGCCAGTTAAATAGAGCAGTCCTCGCAGTCCCTATATGAAGGCCACCTGTGGGAGATGGCGCAAATCTAAAACGTGGTGTCATTTTTGCTCCATTATTTTAAATCCTTAATCTACAGGTAAACGATAGATTAAAAAAAATATATTAATATCACTCCATCATAACAACACATTCTGCAGCAATTCCCTCTTTACGCCCGCAAAACCCGAGACCTTCAGTAGTTGTGGCTTTTATGCCTATAACATCTTCGCTTATGTTTAGAACACGGGAAATGTTTTTTTTCATTTGCGGTATGTATCCGGATACCTTTGGTTCCTGCATGATTAAAACCGAATCTATATTTATAATCCTGTAACCTTTATCTTCCATCTTTTTCCCTACTTCTTCAAGAAGGACAAGGCTGGATATATCCTTATATTTTACGTCATTGTCCGGGAAATACACTCCTATATCTCCAAGACCGCATCCCCCGAGTATGGCATCCATTATAGCATGCAAAAGGACATCAGCATCAGAATGGCCGTCAAGTCCCGTTAAATATTCTATGTCTACTCCCCCCAGGATTAATTTCCTGCCTTTTTTAAACTTATGGACATCAAATCCCAATCCCACTCTCATAAATATTAACCTTTCTTCCTCATATTTTTCAGCAACGGGTGTTCTCTAAGCTCTCTTGTCATAATAAGCTCTGCAAGAAATAAATCAAGCGGAGTTGTAATCTTAATATTCTCATGCCTGCCTCTTACGACACATACCTTAAGATTCATTCTTTCAACCAGGGAGGCGTCATCCGTGCCGGTAAAATTATCTTTTATAGCCCTGTTATGCGCTTCCAGGATATCCCTGTAAAAAAATGTCTGGGGAGTCTGGGCATGCCAGACTGTTTCTCTTGGCACAGTATTGCTGATTATATTCCCGTCCGTCACTTTTACAGTTTCCATAACAGGCGCTGCCAGTATAGCTCCCCTGACCTTTTTGTCCTTCCGGTTTTCTTTGAGTAGCGTATTAATTAAAAGGTCGATTTCTTTAGAAGTAATAAGAGGCCTCACACCGTCATGAATAGATACCAGCCTGGTTTCAGGAGGGATTACTTTAAGCACATTATAAATAGATTCCTGCCTGCTGCTTCCTCCTACAACGAGCTTCTTTACCTTGTTAAAAGAATATCTATCAATTATTTTTTTCTGGCATAGCTCCAGATAATTCTCTGGAACAGAAATATATATTTGTTTTATCTTTAATGAGTTTTGAAAGGCATCTATGGTATGCGCCAGTATCGGTTTACCGTAGATATCCATAAACTGCTTATTTATATTGCCTTTTAATCTTGTACCTTTTCCGGCTGCTGTAATTACCGCTACATTCATAAATTTTCATCACTAATTTTTTTGAAGAATTTCTTAAAGTAGAGAATTCTAAATTTATAAAGCCATAATATTATTTTGATAACACTACATTTTTATTTTTGGAATTATTACTCCCCTACCCGTGTAAAGCTCGTTATATAGATAGTATTCCGAGAATTTCTTTAGTTTATCATATAGCGACCTCGCTCTATTTTTTCCCATTCCCGGAACCTCGGATAGCTCTTCTACGCTTGCATTCAATATATTCCTTAAATCACCGAATTTCTCAACCAGGCCTACAACTACCTGTTGTGGCAGTCTTCTCACTTCAGTGATAATCCTCAAACCCCTGGGATGAGTTTCAAGCTCTCTTAAACTCCCTTCAACTTCATAACCAAGGAACTTTGCTATCTTTCCAATCTCAAGGAGCTCTTTCTCGCTCAATAAATTTATTTTATCTTTTATATCGGATGGCGCGCAATCAACACCAGGTTTTACATAATCACTGATAATGTTCAATGAGCTTTCCACTAAATTTGCCATTAGTTCCTCAACCTGCATATTGATAAGCCTGCCTTCTACACCCAGCTCATATATATATTTTTTGACTTCCTTTTCCGTTCTCTGAATTATGCTTGACCTCTGAAGTATTGTGGCCACATCGAAAAGTGTTACTATATCCTCCAGCTCTTTTACCGTAAGATTAAATGTAAGCTCATCCAAACCTTCCTTATACTTTTCAAGTGTCTGCAATGCCTGATTGGCCTTGGATAAGATAACCCTCGGTTCCTCAAGCATATACTTTATATCACCTTTATAAATTGTAACTACGTCCCTCTTCATGGATATGGAAATAACGAGCGTATTGGTTTGCTTCGCCACTCTCTCCGCAGTCCTGTGCCTGGTGCCTGTTTCAAAAGTTTTGATATTGGGATCAGGGAAAAGATGCGTATTGGCATATAAGATACGCTTACCATCAGAGCTTAATATTATCGCCCCATCCATCTTTGCAAGCTCATAGAACTTTGCAGGCGTAAAGCTGCAACCGATATAAAACCCGCCGTTTACAAGCTTTAATACTTCTTCTGAATCGCCAATTACTATTAAACCACCTGTTTTCCCCTGAAGTATATATTCAATTCCCAATCTAAGATCGCTACCAGGAGCAATCTTCTTAAGGCAGTCTATCAATAGTTGTTCTTCATTTTTTTTATTCATTCATGACTCCCGTAATGCTAAACCTTTAAAACGCTACCACGGCTTAATTTCTTTATCTCGAAGTGCATTTTTTTATCTCTTACGCTTACTTCCACCCTCTGCCCCGATTTTATTTCGCCACTAATTAATTTCTCGGAAAGGGGGTCCTCTATAAGATTCTGAATGCACCTTCTCATGGGCCTTGCCCCCATTGAGGGGTCATAACCTTTTTCCAGCAACAGGTCTTTCGCATTTTTTTTAAGCTCTACGGTTATACCCTGCAATTCAAGCTGCTGCTGCAATCTTGACATCATAAGGTCCATAATGCTGTAAATCTGACTTTTCTGTAACTTATGGAAGACTATGACCTCATCAACCCTGTTCAGGAATTCAGGGCGGAAAGCTTTTTTAAGCTCGTTCATTACCTTTTCTTTTATTTCATCATACGATAAATCATCTGTATTTATCTTTTTGAATCCCATCGGAGTATTTTTTTGAATTTCTCTTGCTCCCAGATTTGATGTCATTATAATTACGGTATTTTTAAAATCAACCCTTTTCCCCTGGGAGTCGGTAAGGTGCCCATCCTCAAAAATTTGAAGCAGTATATTAAATACATCAGGATGAGCTTTCTCTATTTCATCAAGAAGTATAACGCTATAAGGTTTCCTCCTGACAAGCTCTGTCAGCTGTCCTCCTTCTTCATAACCCACATATCCCGGTGGAGAACCGACCAGTTTTGAAACGGAATGCTTCTCCATATATTCGGACATATCTATCTGTATTAACGCCTCTTCTTTATCAAATAAGAATTCGGCTATAGTCTTAGCCAGCTCGGTTTTACCAACCCCTGAAGGGCCAAGGAACATAAAGGACCCGATTGGACGCTTTGGATCTTTAAGGCCGGAACGTGACCGCCTTATTGCCCGTGAAACTGTCTTAATTGCCTCATCCTGTCCGACAACCCTTTTATGCAGGTCATCTTCCATCTTAAGCAACTTGGAGGATTCGCTGGAAGTTAATTTATAAACAGGGATTCCGGTCCAGTTTGCCAGGACTTCTGTTATTTCACTTTCATTGACAGTTTCCTTGCCAGTTTTTTTTGACCTTGAGTTAATCTCCTCTATTTCCCTTCTTTCTTTGATCATTCGCTTCTCTTTGTCACGTAGCTGCGCTGCCTTCTCAAAATCCTGAGATTCTATGGCTTTTTTCTTATCTTTAACCGCTTTTTCAATTTTAACCTCGATCTCTTTTAAATCAGGTGGCGTGGTGAGTGTTCTTATTCTTACGCGCGATGCTGCTTCGTCTATCAGGTCTATTGCCTTATCAGGAAGGAACCTGTCACTGATATAACGATGCGATAGTTTTGCCGCTGCTACTATCGATTTTTCATCTATACTTAAGTTGTGAAATGATTCATATCTATCTTTGAGCCCCTTTAATATTTCTATGGTTTCATAAACTGTTGGCTCATTTATGAAAATTGGCTGGAACCGTCTTTCAAGCGCTTTATCTTTCTCGACATATTTCCGGTATTCGCTTATCGTAGTTGCACCTATTGCCTGAATTTCTCCTCTCGCAAGCATAGGTTTTAATATGCTCGCAGCATCTATAGCGCCCTCAGCAGCACCTGCGCCTACCAGCGTATGGACCTCATCGATAAAAAGTATGATATCGCCATCATTTTTTATTTCTGCCAGGACTTTTTTCAACCTTTCTTCAAAATCTCCCCTGTATCTTGAGCCGGCAATCAAAGCGCCCAGATCAAGCGTGAAAATCCTCTTATTCGAAAGGTTTGAAGGAACTTTCTTTAAATGGATGAACTGCGCCAATCCTTCAACTATTGCTGTTTTACCAACTCCCGACTCACCGATAAGTATCGGGTTATTTTTTGTTCTCCTTGATAGTATCTGGATTATCCTGTCAATTTCCTTTCTCCTCCCAATAAGCGGGTCAAGTTTGCCCTCTTTCGCCAGAGAAGTAAGGTCTTTCCCATACTGGGTAAGCATTTTAAGCGATTTTTTCTGGCTTTTCCCAGCTGAATCATTATCTTTCCCGGGCTCCGCATAATAAGGCTCGCTGTCCAGTATCTCTTTTACTTTCTCTTTTACGATATTAAGAGTTATTCCCAGGCTATTCAGAACTCTTGCAGCTACACCTTCACCTTCTCTTAATAGGCCCAGAAGAACATGTTCTGTTCCAATATAATTGTGCCCCATCTGAAGAGCTTCTCTTAAAGATAGTTCCAGGACTTTTTTTGCTCTTGGCGTAAAAGGAATATGTTCATAAGATTCGGAAGTGCCTTCTGTAACTATTTCCTTAACCGAATCCCTGATTTCTTCAACCGACAGATTTAGCTCATAAAAAACCCTGGCTGCGATTCCTTCTTTCTCATCAATAAGACCAAGCAGAATATGCTCTGTACCAATATAATTCTGCCTCAGGAGCCTTGCCTCATCCTGAGCTTTAACTATTACTTTTCTTGCTCTTTCAGTAAACCTTTCAAACATTTAATCAGCTTCCTTTATTATTTCTTTCCTTATAATATCGGCTCTTATCGAATCGATATGGTCATTATTTACCTTACCACCTATTTCCATATCTACTATAATACGTGAATTACTAATTTTATCCATTAATCTAAAAAAATCAAAGTCATTTACATTATCTATTATACCAAGGTCTATGCCAATCTTCATTATTGACAATAATTCAACTGC
>CAYVWW010000059.1:0-6904 GCA_964455605.1 uncultured Actinomycetota bacterium
TCCAGGACGACATAGAGATAACGCCCACTGAAGAAGACCAGCAGGATGAACCTGAAGAAGACGAGGTAACGATAGTAGAGATATATCTAGATGGCGACAGGCAGGCAGGTACCTTCCTCGGGGAAGCTGTATATGGAATGACCTCGCAGGAGGCATTTAACATTTATGGCGAAAATTTTTCAGAAACTGGCTACCTTTTCGCAAGCGACAATACCAGCTACACTTTTGAGCCGGGTTCATCTCACTATATCTACGTTTACGCCTTAATACCCAAATACGGCTGGAGTTATAACCGCAAGAAAGTGTCCGTTGCCGGAGAAGAAGAATCAGAGAGCAGTATAAACCTTTCAATTGATGACCCTTCGAATAACGAAACGATAAAAGAAGATAGTAAATCAAACATAAGGGTTTCAGGATGGTCGGTAGATCCGGGCTATAAAGACAGTCCGGGTATTGAAAGTGTCGAAATATACCTTAACGGTCCCAGAGGTTTTGGGAAATTCCTTGGTGAAGCAGATTATGGTATCGAGAGGTCGGATGTCGCAACTGCTTTCGGGAATACTAACTATACCGATTCGGGCTATTCTTTGTATTTCGATGGCAGCGAACTCGAGCCATGCAGGCAGAATACACTCTATGTTTACTCATTTTCCGGTTCAGGCAACTATAATCTTGGAATGAGAGACTTTACGGTAGAAGGCGAATGTAAGGAATCGAATGTCATAATTTCCGCAGAGGCAGTTCTGGATAACCAGTCCATAGAAATAAGCGGATGGGCAATAAACAAGGACGATATCACCGAAGGAAAGCCAAGGGACCCTAACATCGAATATTCAGTTAAAAAAATAGCCTTTACTTCCAGCGTAAACGGAAATGAAGATATATACGTAATGAACATAGATGGCACCGAACTCACACGGCTAACAGACTCCCCGGAAAAGGATAAATATCCAGCCGTTTCCCCTGATGGCAAAAAAATTGCTTACACCTCGGATATCAACGGAATATGGCAGATTATGGTTATGAACTATGACGGGACGGAAAAGGAGCAGCTTACCAATAACCCACAGAGAAGCGCATACCCTGCCTGGTCTTTTGACGGGAGATATATTTTCTTTGACTTAAGCATAGAGGGTGAGTATGAAATATACAGGATGGACAGTGATGGAAGTAATATGAAACGGCTCACGCTTAATCTAAACATAAACGACTGGCATCCGTACGGCCATCCCTTCAAGTATAAGCTTATATATGAAGCAGGGCACTCAAGGCACGAGAGCCTTTACATGATGGATTACGATGGTAAGAATATACAAAAAATAACAGACGTGGATATGAGACAGAGGACTCCGGCTATTTCTATTGACGGGGAAACAATCGTTTTCAGCAACAATTCTTCAATATATACCATGGATCTCGATGGAGGAAATTTAAAAAAGATTAGCGGCGACCTTGAGTATTGCAGGCACCCGGATATATCTCCGGATAATAAATATATTTCCTTCGAGAGTAATGTAGACGGTCAGCTTGAGATATTCATAGTCAATGTCGATGGCTCGAATCTCCAGAGACTTACTGATATTCCGGGGGATGATTATGATCCTTATTTCCTGTATCAGGCATCTCAGCCTTTTTAGGGCTTTTGTCTTCTTTTGCTACAGCGGCAACATGCTTCAACACCTTTTTATAAAGGCCCAACCGGAGTGACGAGCCCACTGCGAAACCCAGCCACAGAAACCAGATCGACTGATTTGATAAGAGATAAAATGCCAGCTCACTTATAGTTTCGCTTGAATTAAAGAGCTTATCAATAATAAAACCGGTAACAGCGCCCTCAGACAATATAATTAATAAAAGAGGAACAGTCCCCAGGGTAAAGAAATTCTTAAAGCTGAAGAAACTCTTCTTAAGCCTGAGCCGAAGTATTAACATTGCCATTACACCTATACAGAAACCTGCAATTAAAAGCGCCGACAATTTTATATAACTTGCAGCGAAAGGAGATAGATTTATCCCCTCAAGGACCTCGAGTATCTTCTCGAAATAGGAATATATCAGGATATAAAAAATTGTATTTATAAAAGAAAATATTATCAAAAAAATCCTCAAAATTTACCTCTTTCCTTTTATATTTTTTATGATCAGATTGATATACGTCATGCTTAAAAAAGCATTTTAGAACATCACAACCTCTGCCCTATGCTACCAAGATAACGAGAGACATAATTGAATACCGTGTGAGCTACAACTGAAGCTCCCGCCGAACTGTAATGCATTCCATCGGTTAGATATCCCCCTGGATTCTGGGACAAAGGCGTCAGCACATCTATGACTACCGCACCATGTTTCGCAGCAATCTGTCTTATGACATTATTGTATTCATTATAGTTTTCTTTATCAGGATAGTCGATAGGTCCGATAAGATTTATGAATACCCTGGCTCCCTGGCTCTTCGCTTTAATAACCATCCCTTCCAGACTGACCGAAAATTCAGAGTAGTGAGGACCGACATCATTGGTTCCATAAGCAATTATAACTATGCCTGGCCTGTGTGGCCCAACCGTGCTATCATATCTCGCTAAACCTCCACGCGCCAGCTCGCCGCATTTTGCGCTGGCAATAGTATTGTATTCGGCATAGGGATAATTCGCTTCAAGAAGATTATCAAACATCTGCACCCAGTTCGATCTTGCTATCAACGAGTCTCCCATCGCAACTATGGTAACACTGGCATTACCCCTTACGCTCAGGCTTTTTTGTGGTAGATTAATTTCTCCACCGCTACCTTCGACTTTAAAATTCGTAGTTATCGCTCCCCCTGTCCCTGCAAGCTCCCCATTTACCTTTATTCTGAAAGCTATTTCCTTCTCTTCCCCGGCACCAAGATCTTTTAAATCCCATACCAGGCCTCTTATTTCGTCGCTCCATCTTATTCCTTCGGCGGTCCCGGACTGGCTTATATAGGTAGCTCCTGCCGGTGTTGGGCAGATTACACTGTAACTATCCTCTTTCTTATCGCCTGTATTCCTGACAACGACTCTTACGCTTATAGTCTCACCCGGGTATAGCTCTCCACCATTAGCATCATATATATACGCTTCGGATGTGGCTAAATCAGAGGTAAGGTCCAGTTTTTCCTCTGCAGACTTTTCTATTATATCTGACCCACATTTCAATGTGCTTGTATTTTCTATAAGTTCGTTGCCGACTAAATTTTCCTTAACAATTACTTTGAAGAAAAATGTCCTGGGGCTATTTACCCCTATATTACCAATCTGCCATAATACATAATTATCTTTATATTCCCCCTGGCCGGAAATAGAATCCTCGATTATTTCCACAAATTCTGATAAATCGCTCCTGATTTCCACATCCAGGGCATCCATGTCACCGGTATTTTTGACAGTTAACGTATATAGAAGAATATCTCCAAGAAGTGTTTTATCACCATTTTCATCAACAACTTCCACTTTGAAATTACTTAAATCAGGGCTGCTTTCAATCTTGCTAACCAGATTTGTAGCTATATTATCATTAAATGACTCCCCTTTTACCTGATATTTGAATTTGACTTCGTTAAGCTCAATCGCAGTATCCTTATCCAGCGTCTCATCTACTTCTACCACAAAACTCAGGGTTGCCTTTTCATCTTTTTTAAATATTTCAGCTACCTCAAAAGCTAACATCCCGTCATTGCCATCGCCCGTAAGTGGACCACCGCTATCCGACGAGACAAAAGACGTATGCTCCGGTATCTTTGCCTCTACGATAAGGTTTTCTACATCCCTGTTACCGGTATTCCTGCAGTTTATTACATATGTTATGCTGCTGCCGGGTTTTATGTATTCTCCCGCATCGCTGTATACATAATTAAAATTTTCATCACTAAAATTCGGCTCAGGCAGGTAAATCCCATAATAATAGTAGAAAGAAGATGCAACTGCAATCACAATAAATATTACTGAGGGATAAAACCACTTTCCATTATCTTTTATATAATCCAGAATTTTTCTAAAAATTTCCATGCCATATGATAGTTATAATTTTAATAAATCAATTCCAGAGCTTTCAAAAAAAGCTTTACTATTATAGCAAAAAGTTAGAATCTAAAAAATCTTATCTTTTCTTATTATTTTATCTCTACTTCGATATCATCACAGTTAATATAATTACCACGATAGGTCGCCCTGAATTTTACAACGGACTGCCCGGCAGAAATACCTTTAAGCTTAACTATCAGATCAATTCCGCTACCGCTCTCTACAACATAAGAATCGCTTACCCACATATACACGCCTTCACTGATACCCGGGTACTGGCTTATAGAACCCTCCGCGCCAACCCCGGTAAGCTCGATATTATCCGGGAGTTCCAGCTCCAGCGAAGTAATTCTGGCAATTTCCTCACCGGTATTTTTTATATTGAACTCTATGGTAAATTCCTCTCCCGTCTCCTCCGTCAGCTCACCGGCTTCATAACTAATCTCGATGCTCCTGTCAATCTCAAGGAAGCTGGCGTAACTGTCGGGTGAAATCAGGCTGTTAAATTCAACCCTTTTCATGCTGTACATGTCAATCGTGCTTATATCCTCGGCGCCTCCGGCATGCCTGAGCGCTCCCCTGTAACCTGCTTCCTCAAATAAAGGAACCTTATCCGGGCTATAATTTCCTTTTGGCAGGGCAACAAATAAAACCTCATTTGCAAGATGGGACTCGATATCTTCCTTTGATTGTTCAAGCTCATACAGAACAACCTCGTCAGAAGCTATTCCAAGCCTTACATGATTTACCGTATGGGACTGGAACTCACAGCCATATTCATACATCTCTTCTATCTCGGGCCATATAAGTAATGGGCGCGTGGGGCTGCCACCGTGCCCACTGCCTTTTTCAAAATATTCATTTGTCTTTCTTTCTGCTTCAGTTTCCCCTACCGCACCGGTAACCAAAAATACGGTCATTTTGTATCCGTATTTTTTAAGAATAGGGAAGCCGTTTATGTAAACATCCTGGAAACCATCATCCGAGGTTATGATTACCGGTTTTTCGGGCAGCGCCTCACCGTAATCTATATAGTCCAGGAGATCGCCCAGGGTAATAGTTTCATAACCATATTCCTTAAGGACACCGCAAAGTTTATCAAAATGCCCGGTGTATAATTCAATCGGATCATCTATATGGTCCTCTATCGCATGCATGCCTATTATCGGTATAAAATCACCCCTAAATTGCCTGCCCCCGTGAACCAATAAGCTGTATCCAGGACTGGTATAAGTATCTATCTCATCTGACGATACTTCAAGTTTGATATCGGTAAGGGTATCTTCACTTACGCTATCTGCAAGGACCAGCGTTGTATTAAAGGTATTTTCTTCCCCGCATTTCAGAACATCAATGCTCCAGGAATTTTCATTATTATCTGATTTAAAAATTTCAGAAGCAATAAGGTCAACTTTTACATTCTCTGCATCTCCGTCACCGCTATTTATAACCATTATTTTGACCTCTACGCTCTCACCGGGATATGCAGCTTCATCGTCCATTTCAATTAGTTCAATATAGGAAGTTGAAAATGACGGCTTTCCTGCCGGGTTATCAGCAGTACCACCATTCCCGGCAAGCTTTTCAATTATAGAGCAGCCGACAAGGACTGTAAGAACAGCCAGTATAAGAATAAATAATACTGGAAGACTGGCTACTTTAAATTTCTTTTTTACCCCAGACTTCATATATAACCTGCTAATTTTTGTTTGCCCCTTATATTTACATCAAAATCATAAAAACCGGATAGATAACAACCGGCATAATTATTGCTTATTCTTTTATTTCTATTTCGATATCGTCGCAATCCACATAAAACCCGCCTGTCGTTAACCTGAATTTTATGATTGATTTACCCGGTTCCGTACCTTTTAATTTTATAATTAAATTCATCTCGCCGCCACTCTCTATAATATATGAATCACTGACCCACATATATATACCCTGGCTCATACCGGGACCCTGCTCAATGTATCCACCGGGCACTGTTTCTATGAACTTTATGTTCCCGGGAAGCTCAAGCTCCAGCGATGTAATTTTAACATTTCCCTCGTCTTTGTTTTTAATTATATATTCTATTGTGAATTCCTCTCCAAATTCCCTGGTATGGCTGTTGGTAGAGTAGCTGATTTCAGGAATATTTGCTATAGCCCTGGAAACCCTGTACAGTCTTAGCTTTTCATCATACCTGTCCCATATATATGTTATCCCCACCTGTTTGGCTTCAAACATTGTATTTAATACCTCTTCATTTCCAACAAAATATACTGTAGCGCCCATATCAAGCGCATCCATCATATCCTTTGCGGAATACTCGTGTACTTTATGAGAGATGTATTCTATATTTTTATCACCATATTCATATTTATTTACAAACATCCCGACATATGTAGATTTAGCAAGGACATATAACCTGGAGTTACTTTCCATATTACCAAAGGCCTCATCCCAGAACTTATAAACATAAGAAGTCCGGGAATGGTCCAGGAAAGGATAATTCTCTATCACCAGGCCGCATGGCAGAAAAATAAAAAACAATCCCATCGCAGCCACCATGAGATTTTTTAGCATCCTATCGATCCTTAATTCCTCCCTGCCCTTAAGTGACCTCTTAAATAGTAAAATTATGCCATTCAGTATAAATAGAAGCCCGAAAGCGATATAGAAAGAAAAAACAATCATTGTATACAGCAAATAATTACGAAGCGCATGGCCAGCATATACCGGAGGGAAAGTAATATTTATAATTACCAGCAAAAAAGTGCACAGTGCAAACCTGATATTTTTTCTTATCAGAATAACAAAACCTATAAGCGCCACGATGAGCAGTAAAATACCATAGTTTTCATAAATCATGCCCAGGT
>CAYVWW010000060.1:0-6768 GCA_964455605.1 uncultured Actinomycetota bacterium
ACCCCTAAAAACTAAAAACAAAAATAATCAAAACCTATAATCCCCCAGAAAATAAAAGATTCCATATATTGTCGAACGAAAGCATTAAAATTTTTGCAACCTGTTCAGCCGTATATAAGACCGGTTCGCTATAACCTGTTCTTATCTCACCCCTGGCTAAAAATCCTTTAAGGAATTCATCCAGCTCGTCCTCACTTATCCTTATAGCCTTACCAAGCCTCACCACCGGGAGTTTCTTTAGCATAATCATTCTTATTACTTCCGATTCACTTATCCCTATAAGCCCCGATACTTCTTTAATTGTTAATAATTTTTTTTCTTCAACCATTTTTAAAAAATCACCTTTGCCAGGTTTTCCATTTCTGATTGTAAATTTATTATATTAAAAGAACTCCTGCCGTTCTTTATTAGATTCCTGCGTTCCTCCGATATAAAAGATATTCTATCATAAACAGGCATATCCAGCATGCTACTAAATTCATTAATATATATTCCTTTATAATTGCCTACTTTATTAAAAACAATTCCTTTTTTTTGTTCTTTTGGGAGAAATTTCTTAAAGTTCGAGACTCTTGGGAAAAGCTTTGTATCTGACGATAAAATAAGAATTGAGGTTGTGGAAAGATTTAACATTTCCAGAGAAATATTGTCATAACGGAAAGGGATATCGGCAAGTATGACATCATACCTATTTCTTGCCGAATAAACTATGCTATTCAGCATATCAACATTAAATTTATCGCTCTGGTATATAGATAGCGGCGGCTGAAGAATGTCTATTTTATCACTGCTATTAAGGCTAACAACCGAGCTTTCAAAGCGACCCTCGTCACTGGCGATTTTTTCCATGAAAACGCTTAAATTTGGTGATAGCTTCAAGTTAAGATTAATGGTAAGGTCCGAAGGCCCTTCGCAGAAATTCAAATCCATAATCAATATTCTGCCTTCTATAATATTCTTTATATACCAGGCGAAATTAAACAATATGCTTGTCTTACCGACTCCTCCCTGGATAGAATAAAAAGTGATTACCTGTTGTGATAAAAGTTTGAAATTATCTTTGATTTCTAAGGGTTTTATGGAATTCAAATCATCTATTATGGTAAGGATTCTTTCTATACCGCCTGCGTTCCTGATTCCATCCAGATATATGCCACCAGAAGCATCACTTTCTTTTTTATCTGCGTCTATTATAATCAGCTCGCTTAATTCATTATCCAATATATATTCAGCGATATGACCATAATTTTCAAATTCTGCCGATAATATAACAAATTCCGGTAAATATTCCTCTAAATAATGCTTAATAAAATTTATATTATTTAAAAAAACAACGCTAAAATTTTTAAGCTTTACCAAAGAAATTTCATCCGATATTTTTTTATCGGGGACTGTAACTAAAATTATCTTAGTTTCGCTATACCTACTTACCATGTAATCAGAAACCCTGCTCCTCATTATTGTAGCCAGTTTTTCCTTTTAACAAAAAAATACAGCACATACTGGTAATAAACCTGTAAATAATATCTTTAAAAAATATAATAAAATCTGTTAAATTCAGCCATTTAGGAGTTTCGAGGTTAAATCATAGTCATTATCATAACTTAGACTTATCTCTTTGTAATTTGACTTCTCACCTGAGACTATCTTTATATTTTTCCTTGGAATACCGGTCCTGCCTGAAACAAAGCTTAAAAGCTCTTTATTTGCCTTACCTTTCTCCGGAGCAGAACTCAGCTTAATTTTTATCCTATCTTTATAAATCCCAAATACCCCGCTCACTGAAGAGCCGGGTGTTACGATCAATTTAATGATTTCAGTCTTCATCAGTCTTAAAAAAATCGTTAATTATATCAGGATTCGCTATATCAATTTTCTTCTTCATTCTTTTCGGCTTGTAATCATCTTCCGATTCTTCTATTTCCTCAGGAGAACCGTGAGCGCCACTTCTTTTTAGACTTTTCTCCTCTTCCTTTTCTTCTTCCTCTTCTTCTTCAGCAAATCCTCTCGGATATTCTTCTTCCTCTTCTACCCTGTCCCTGCTCTTTTTAAGATACTTTTCTTCTTCCTCTTCTACCCTTTTGAACCTCTCTATCCCCGGGGCCTCCTCCGGTTCTTCTCTCTTATATTCTTTCTTTGGCCCCCTGTAAATCTCAAATTCATCTTCTCTCTCCTCGGTGTATACCGGTTCTTTTTCTTCAGGTTCTACTTCAGCTTTTTCTTCTACCGCAGGTTCTTCTACCACCGCTTCTTCTGCTTCTTCCACTTCTTCTTCCGCTAATTCTTCTTCTGTTTCCTCTTCAAATGCTGCTTCTTCTACTACTGCTTTTTCCTCTTCTTCCTCGGGTTCTTCTACCTTATATTCTTCAGCTTCATAGCCTTCCCTGCCAGCTACTGCCATATCAGCTAACTTACTTTTCCCAAGTTTCGAAGCAGCTGCTCTGAAATCTTCTATGAGCCCGGCTATCTTTTCCTTAAAGCTATCATATCCCTTACTCAGTTCTTTTATATCATCTTCCAGTTGCATCTTTTTCCTTAATAATTCCTTATATGACTTTTCTTCTTCTGCAACCTTATCTTTTATTATATTTCCTGCTTCTTCTTCTGCCTTCTTTTTTATATCATCCGCAATCCTGTGAGCTGAAACAAGAGCATCCTGTATTACTTTTTTCATTTCGGCTGATTCTTTGTCACCCTCATATTTAGCTCTTTCCATATTTTTCTGGTACTCTCTATTTTCCCTATGCAATTTATCAAATTCAACCGCAAGAATATCCAGGAATTTATCAACTTCCTCAGGTTTATATCCTTTAAATACAACATGGAACTCTTTTTTCTGGATACTTTCCGAACTTATATTCATAATTACCTCCTGATATTTTATAGCCACAAATATCTATTACTTATATTTTGCAGCAATATTACCAATAATTCAATAACTATAATTGCTGCAATCGATGAAAAATCTATATAAACTCCCCCAAATCTTACCAATGGTATAATTTTCCTAAATATTATTAAAAATGGTTCAGTAATGTCAAACAGAAATTTATTAGCTCTTCTCCATAAACCAGTAAGATTTACCCTAAACCATGATAAGACTATTCTTAAAAATATTAAACCTACATAAATCCTTAGAAAAAAAATAAGTATTTCTATAAAAATCCTCATTTATACAACCTAATCCAGAAACTTCTGTAGTTCAAATGCCCTTTTCTTTGCGTTCCCTACTGCCCTCTCCACTATTTCACCCATCTTGCTTCTTGCGAATTCTTCGAGCGCTTTCTCAGTTGTCCCTCCCGGCGACGCCACTCTTTTAATTAATTCATCCAGGCTTGCTCCAGACTTTTCAACTGTTATACCTGCTCCAATCATAGTTCCAACAACCAGCTTTTTAGCTACCCCGGCATCAAGCCCATTATCTATGCCGGCTTTTATCAGATATTTGCAAAAAAGAAAAAAGTAAGCCGGCCCACTTCCACTTAAGGCAGTTGCTATGTTTTGTAATTCTTCATCTATGGAAACATATTCACCAACGCTTTTTATCAAATTCTCAGAAAAAAGCAGGTCATCTTTTTTAGCAAACCTGCCACTGCTTACCGCTGCCACACCTTTCCCAAATAATGCCGGCGCGTTAGGCATTATTCTTATAACGGAAGCATTTAAATCCAGCGATTTTTCTATGTAGCCTGTGGGTATTCCTGCCACAATACTAATTATTGAATTTACCCCGCAATCAAAACTATTCCTTAGCTCTTTTAGAACAGCTTTTAAATCCTGGGGCTTTACAGCAAGCAGTATATATCCGGAAGACTTTACAAGCTCTCCAATATCTTTTACCGTGCCTATTTTATACCCGGATGCTATATACTCTCCACGGGATACATCCTTTTCATAAAATATAATCTGTGAGGGACTTAAAAAAGAATTATCAAGTACTCCTTTTAGTATTGCTTCCCCCATGTGCCCACAGCCAATTATTCCAAGTTTATAATCAGCCAATAAAATACTCCTTGCCTATATATTATTAAAAAATCCTTCTTCCTGTATTAATTCTGCTTCCTCCGAACTAACTTCTACATTATAAGGAGTAATTAAAAATACTTTTTCTGCTACTTTTTTAATATTGCCTTCAAGGGCGTATGTAAGGCCGCTGCAAAAATCAATGACCCTCTTAGCCAGTTCCTGATTGGCTTCCTGCAAGTTAATTATAACAGGTATATTCTCCTTGAAATTATCTGCTATTATTTGTATTTCCTCAAATTCTTTGGGATCTGCAATAAAAACTTTCGATTTCAGTGAATCCCTTCCCGAACCAATTAAAGGAGCTCTTCTTTGTGGTTTTGGAATTACACCCCTTCGCTTTCCCAGGATAGTTTTCTCGTCCTCCGGTAACGTTCTGCCTTCCTTCTCCTCTATCCCGTGCTTCTTCCCCGTTATAATCTTTCTCCTGCTATCTTCTGAGCTTTCTTCATCTTCTTCATCAGACAATCCCAGAAAAGAAAGGGCCTTTTTAAAAAAATTATTCATTAATTCTCCTTCCTTTAGCTACTTAATTGCCAAAAAACAAAAAACCCGAGCTTCCATTTTAAATGCTTATAAAATAGCTGCTATCGCTCCCTGCCTGCCGGTTATCCCGCTCCTCCTGTATGAAAAAAAGCTATGGTTGCAAAAAGTGCATCCCCCGCTGTCATAAATATTATCCCGGTTTATGCCTGCTTCCTCAAGCTGTATCCGGTTAACTTTAACCAGGTCTAAAAAAAAGTTATTTCCCCTTTTTTCAAAAAAATCCCTGGAGTCAAATTTTTCAGCAAATTTTTTAATCAAAGATTCATCAACTTCATAACAGCACTTTCTTATACTCGGGCCAAAAGCTGCCACCATATCTCTTTTTTCACTCTTAAACCTATCTTTCATATATGAAATAGCACTGGTTGCTATCCCCTGGAGAGTCCCCCTCCAGCCTGCATGAACAGCTGCAACTGCTTTCTTTTTCGTATCAGCAATAAGAATCAGGTTGCAGTCAGCGCCCATCACCATTATTGGCACATTCCGCATATCTGTAGTCAGGCAATCAGCCTTCTTATTGATATTATCATACTCCAGATTAATTTCCTTATTGATATCCAGTATCCTGCTCCCATGGACCTGTTCCGCGGAATATATCTTTGATGCGCTCGCAATATCCAGTCTTTCTAATATTTTTTCCCTGTTTCTTTTAATATCCATTTCATTATCACCCGTATGATATCCCAGATTCAAAGATTCAAATCTGCCTTTGCTATATCCACCGCTACGGTTTGTAAAACAAAATACTATGCCAAATTTTTCCCTCATATAACCAGATAAATAAAATGTGAAGTTGCCATCATTAAAAGATACTTTTTCAAAACCAACCATTTTAAATAAAGCCCTACTTTTTATCTTTTCTTAAAAAGGTTGGTATATCAAGATATTCATCATCATCGATAGAGCCAAAATCACTTTCGGAAACCTTTTCGAAATCGTTCTTAGGCTTATTCTTCTTCTCTGCAATAAGGTCCTTCTCAAATTCAAATAATTTTTTCTCTACTTCTTCTTTTCTTTTCTGTCCCTCATCTGTTTTAGTCTTAGCCTCTGCCTTTGGCTTAGCCGGCTTGCGGGGCTCGAACCCCGTAGCGATAATAGTAACCTTCACATTATCGCTCATGCTTTCATCAATAACGGCTCCAAATATTACATTTGCGCTCGCACTGGATGCGTTCCGTATTATTTCTGCTGCCTGGTTCACTTCAAATAACTTCAGATCGGGTCCACCTGATATATTTAACAAAATCCCTGCAGCGCCTTCTATAGAAGTTTCTATTAACGGACTGGAAATAGCATTCTGCGCAGCTTTAATGGCTCTGTTTTCACCAGAAGCCACGCCATCGCCCAGTATCGCATTTCCCGAATTCTTTATTATTGACTTAACATCTGAAAAATCCAGGTTTATAAGCCCGGGCAGGGTTATCAAATCAGTAACCCCTCTTACTCCTGCTTTCAGGACATTGTCAGCAAGTTTAAACGCATTAAGAAGAGTGGTATCATCGTCAGCTATTTCAAGCAATCTATCATTGGGTATTACTATCAGGGTGTCTACCTTATCCTTTAAACTCTCGATTCCCTCTTCTGCCTGGTACTTCCTCTTCTTGCCTTCGAAACTAAAAGGCTTCGTTACAACTGCTACCGTAAGGCACCCCGCCTCTCTTGCAGCAGCTGCAATAACAGGTGCGGCGCCGGTTCCTGTTCCACCGCCCTCACCTACGGTTAAGAATATCATATCTGCATCCTTAACCATGTCTTTTATGGACTCTATAGACTTTTCTGCAGCAACACGGCCAATTTCCGGATTAGATCCTGCTCCCAGCCCGGTCTCGCCTATAAGCAACTTTTTATCAGCTCCAGACATCATAAGAGCCTGGGCATCTGTATTGACAGCTACGAACTCGCAACCTATCAAATTATCCTCAACCATCCTATTAACAGCATTGCTACCTCCGCCTCCTACTCCGATAACTCTTATTACAGCATAATAGCTTTTATCAAAATCCAAATTCAAATCTATCACCTGCTTTCACTCTTTAAAATTTTTAATATAAATTGCCTGAATCTATTCATAAAGCTATTCACTTCAGTTTTCTCTCCAATCTGATCCATTTTCATGTAACTCTCAAGCTGGTAAGCATATTTCAATAACCCTACTCCCGTAGAATAAATAGGATTATTAATAACCTCCACCGGTCCCTC
>CAYVWW010000061.1:0-6698 GCA_964455605.1 uncultured Actinomycetota bacterium
CTGATATAAACAGGGATATCATAAACCCTATTTTCAGACTTGGAGAAGTAGCATTCACATGGAGGGTATATAACATAGACATTTAACCATAGCATAGCAGAGACTCATAATCAATTTTCAAAAACTTATTCAAGGTCTCCTTATATCATTTTCTTAACAAGTTCTAAATTATTCTCATAAACCCTCCTACGTATTTCTTGATTAATTGTCGGCGCATAAGGAGCTATTCTTATACACCTGTATAAAAGAGTTTGTTTTATGATAAAATAAAAGACAAATTGCTTCCAAAAGCTTTAAAAATAAGGTATTGTCGCAGCATTCTTTAATTGAATCTAAAAGAAAGTCTTTAATAATTATGGATAATCTGGAAAAGACAGATGCAAACAATGCAAAGAAAAAAATTACTCTTTTTTCGCTTTTAGTATCAATTGCTCTTGTTATTATAAAGGTAGTGATAGCATACATAAGTAACAGTATCGGTGTTTTCTCTGAAGCATTAAACAACGGTCTGGATCTCGTGACTGTGCTTATAACCTTCTTTGCTATAAGAATTGCTGCAAGGCCTGCAGATAAGGACCATACATATGGCCATGGTAAATATGAAAATCTCTCTGCATTTATAGAGCTAACTATAATATTTTTGCTATGCTCATTTATTATCTATAAGTCAGTCCAAAGGATAATAAATAGAGATTTTATTCTTACATTAAATATTTATATATTCATCATTCTTGCAATATCAATAGTTTTAAATATCATAAGAGTTTATTTCTTAGGGAAAGCTGCGAAAAGATTTAATTCCTTTGCATTAAAAGCCGAGTTTTTAAATTATTCAAGTGATATATTCAGCTCAATAGTTGTAATTGCGGGCCTTGCCCTTGCAAATTACGGAATACTGCTGGCCGACCCCATAGCTTCTATTGTTGTAGCTTCAATAGTTATATTTCTCAGTCTGAGAATGTCATATAAAGTTGTAATGAATCTGCTCGATTATATCCCTGAAGAAATTACCAAAAAGATAAACCAGATTCTTGCCAATAACCCGGATGTAAAAAAAATAAACCGGCTTAAGATACACGAAGTAGGAAATGTAAAGTTTTTAAATCTGGACATATGTCTCAGTGAGAACTTATACCTTAGCCAGATTGAAAGGATAAAAGAAAAACTTAAAGAGGAAATTAAATCAAAAATTCCCGGAATTGAGATAATTATTGAAATATGCTCTGATTTTTCAGAAAAAGATATTCCAGCAATGACAAGAAAGGTCCTTTCCGAATTCAAAGATATTCATGATGTCCATAATATCCGTGTCTATAATGTCGGTAATAAAAAATATATATCAGCACATATAGAAATAAATAAGAATTTACACCTCAAATATGTCGAATCCCTTACTAAAAAAGTGGAAAATGAAATAAAAAAACAGATAAGTGGTATACATAGGGTTTACATACATTCAGAAGACCTGAAAAGCCATGAAAATTGGCAGGATGTCACAGATGAATCTGATGCCATGATAGAAACTATAATAGAAGAGATCTCCGGCATTGTAAGCCCGCAAACCTGCCATAATTTCATAATCCTTAAAAAAGATGATAGCTACAATATTGCATTTCACTGCAGAATGGATAAGAAAATAAATATAAAAAATGCACACCTTCTCAGCAATACCATTGAAAACTTAATAAAGAATAAAATTGAAAATATCTCTGAAGTAGTCGTGCATGTGGAGCCAGAATAGTTTAAAGATTTCTTATAATAACAGGATTAAATATGAAAGGTAAACCTGGATTCTCAGTTACACACCTGGACAACTCAATCGTGGAGCTTGTCGGGAAAACAGGCCATAAAACACTTGCCATCTGGGCAATTGATTGCGCCAGGCGCGTTATCCCATATTTTGAGGAAAAATATCCAGAAGACGATCGTCCCGGAAAAGCTATTGAAGCGCTCCAGAAATGGATAGGTACAGGTTTATTTAAGATGGCCGATATACGAAAGGCGGCACTTGATTCCCATGCCGCAGCCCGTGAAACTGGAGAAGATAACGCCGCCCGTTCCGCTGCCCGCGCTGCAGGTCAGGCAGTGGCGACCGCGCATGTTAAAACCCATTGTATCGCCGCAGCGAATTACGCGCTGCAGGCAATTTATAGGGCTACAGGTAGCACTGATGCCGAATCTGCTGTATCAAGGGAACGTGACTGGCAGTATAAACATTTACTTAAACTTATAAAGAATGAGAAGTAAAGTCTTATCTGTTAAGTATCCATATGTCATGCCATCGGCTACTGGAAGAAGCTAAATATACCAAACAATATTATTAAAGCTCCTATAATTATCTCTAAGGCAGCACGCCATTTCTGTACATTAGCCCAGCCAATTGAACGGAAAAGACCTAAAATTCCAGCAACAAATAAAACAATACCTGCTATTAATAAAGCTATACCCATCTCCCCTCCTTTAGATCAGCGATATTCATTATAGATTTATACATAGTAACTTCTCTAAATACTATAAACTCCCCATTATCAATTTTATAAAATAACATCCAATTTCTTTAGAGCGTATTCTAATGGCAGGATATCGATAGTCCCTTCTGATATTAAAAGAATAGTTTCTAATATTGTAACTCCATTTTGCATATATTTTTGGAATTTTTAATTCCATTTTGCAAAATATTATTTTTAAAATAAATAAAAATTCTGCTTAAATACTTTATCATTCCTGATTGATCAACTTCTTGTTCAACACTACTGACGGGATTTTCTGTAAACTAACTGTCCACACGCCGCATTTATATCGTCCCCAAACCTGAAACGTTCGGTTACGGTTATCCCACCTTCTTTAATAATCCTTTTAAAACTATTTATCCTGTCTCTCGCAGAAGGTTTGAGATTGTTTTCATCACCGTTATAAGGAATCAGGTTAACGAAACAAAGCATACCTTTAAGCAGCTTTACGAGCTGAACCGCAAGGACATCCGTATCATTTAAATCCCTTAACATTACATACTCGAACATTACCCTGCGGCCTGTTTTTTCAATATAGAGCTCCACGGCGTTAATAAGTTCCCTGATGGGATATTTGTTATCTACAGGCATAATTTTCCTGCGCAGTATATCATTGGGTGCGCTCAGCGAAACTGCCAGATTGACCTGCAGCTTCTTATCCGCAAATTTTTTAATTCCACCGGTAATACCAGCAGTTGATACAGATAGATGCCGCGCCCCGATATTAAACTTCCCCCCATCATTTAAGATCCTTATTGCTTTAATTACATTATTATAGTTTAAAAAAGGCTCTCCCATCCCCATAAAAACAACATTATTCAAAGTATTGCCTGTTTTTTTTAAATAATAAGAAAAAAACAATACCTGCTCTACAATTTCATGGTAATCCAGGTTCCTTATGAAACCAATCTTCCCGGTGCTGCAAAATATACAGCCCAGCGGGCAGCCGACCTGTGATGAAACGCAGACTGTATTTCTGCCATCGGTGTGCCGCATCAGAACAGATTCTATTTTCAAGCCATCTTTCAGCTCTATTATTGCCTTTACGGAATTACCCTTAAGAGATATGAGGGAGTCAAAATTAAAACCTACCGGAACATCCTTTTCCAGCTTTTCTCTAAGAGAAACAGGTAAATTCGTGGCGCTGCCCCAGTTATCTATTAAATCCCCGTAAAGAGCCCTATCAACCTGCTTCAATCTGTAAGGCGGCTCGCCAACCAGTATTTTTTCGATTTTTTCTAATTCCATTTCTAATTATCTGTCATATTAAAAATACAGGACTTACACCCTGCCCTCTTAATAAAAGGTAAGATTATGAAAACATTTTTCGAATAAAATTACCAGATACCCTTACTTCTTAATCTGAAATAATCAGATACAAAATATTTGTATTCCTGTAATAATTTTGTTTAAATCTAATGGTAATAAACTTAAACCCAATTTAATAATATCTGGAGGTAAGAATTGGATATCTGGAAATATTATTCTATTACGCATAATAAACACTCAATACTTAACCCTATGAGCAAAGTTAAACTTGACGGGTTATTATCATTGCTGGATATAAAAAAGGGCTCCAGGGTGCTAGATATTGGCTGCGGCAAAGGGGAGTTTCTGATAAGACTTTGCGAATTATATAATATTCACGGCATAGGAGTTGATACCTCACCTTATTTCATAGAAGATTGTAAAAATAATAAAAGAAAAAGAATACCCGGATCCGACATTAAATTTTTGGAAATGGATGGTGCGAAATATAAACCTGAGCATAATGAATTGTTTGACCTGGTTGCATGCCTCGGCGCAAGTTTTACTTATAAAGGTTATGCAGGGACAATAAAGGCATTAAAGAAAATAGTAAAACCTGGGGGGCTGGTCATAATTGGGGAACCTTACTGGCTGACAGAACCGGATTATAAATATCTTAAGATGACTGAAATAAAAAAAGAGGAGTTCAACTCTCATTATAAGAATATAGTTATTGCCCAGAAAGAAGGGCTGAATTGCATATACACACTTGCAAGCAATTATGATGACTGGGACCATTATGAGACACTCCAATGGTTATCGGCATATAATTATATAGATATAAATCCCGGAGACCCTGATAATCAGGAACTTCTAAAAAACATAGAAAAAGCAAAAACCAGTTACCTATTATACGGAAGAGATACTGTCGGCTGGGCAATATATGTCTTTAAAAGAAATTTACCTTAAAGAATCTTAGTTAATTTTAATCTTATTTTTTAATACAGCTGGCTGTATTAAGCTCTTATTCAAATAATACTTTAAACTTCCCGTACCCACGTTCTTCCAGCTCATCTATTTTTATGAAGTCCAGCGCTCCCCCATTGATACAGTAACGTAAACTCCCTTCTCCGGAAGGCCCATCATAAAAAAGGTGCCCCAGATGGCTGTCTCCACTCCTGCTTCTCACTTCTATTCTTTCCATGCCGGCTGATTTATCCGTATGGTAGGTTACGACATTCCACTGCACAGGCCTTGTAAAGGACGGCCAGCCCGTACCGGAATTGTATTTATCCGTTGACAGGAATAAGGGCTCTCCCGTTACAATGTCAACATACAGTCCGGTTTCTTTGTTGTTCCAGTACTCATTTGAAAAAGAGCTTTCCGTAGAGCTTTCCTGGGTAATACTGAATTGAAGCTCGGTTAATTTCTCCTTAATTTTTTCCATGGATGGCATTGGGTAATCTTCAGGGTTTACCTGCGGTTTTTCTTCCTGGATTTTACTAAAATCTATATGACAGTAACCACCAGGGTTTTTATCTAAATAGTCCTGGTGATAATCTTCAGCTAAAACATAATTTTCAAGAGGCTCAATCTCGGTTGCAACCTCTTCGTTATATTTTTCCTGCTCGTCTAAAGTCACCGAATCGATTGCTTCCCTGTCTTCCTCATTCACATAATATATGCCTGAACGATACTGCGTGCCCCTGTCATTCCCCTGGCGGTTTATAGCCGTAGGGTCTATGACAGCATAATAATATTTTAGAAGCTCGGCAAGGGATATTTTTTCAGAGTCATACACGACATACACAGTCTCCGCATGCCCCGTTTCTTTGAGAGAATAATAATCCGTCTTATCCCCTGTGCCGTTCGCATATCCTACATTCGTATATTCAACTCCAATTATCCTATCAAAATACGCCTGAATCCCCCAGAAACATCCTCCTGCCAGGTATATTTCTTTATAACGGCTGTTCTTATAATCAGGAATAACTATCATTGATTCACTTCCTTCGCTATTTTCAGTATCGTTCTCTATATTTGAAAAAATAGAGCACGATACTGACGCAATAACAATAATAAATATTATTAATATGATTACGTATATCTTCATATTTTTAAAGAATCACTCCCTGCTTTCGCGCATTATTGTACGCCAATCAGAAATAGATATGGAATCTTTTCAGAGAAACGGCATCTTTACTTCTTCTCTTTTCTAAAGCACAGGAACCAGTCAAGACAATACTTATCCTCTTCTTTCGTTTCCATGCGCTTCTTTGCAGAACCACATGAGCCAGGAGGCGGAATTATACAATCATCTCCCGGTCTCCAGTCTGCAGGAGTTGCAACCTTATCCTTGTCTGCCTTCTGTAGAGCTATTATTATTCTTTTAATTTCATCAAAGTTTCTACCCGTGGAAGAAGGGTAGTAAAGTATTGCCCTTATTATCGCCTTTGGGTCAATGATAAATACTGCCCTTACTGCCTGGATAGCGGACTGATTTGGGTGTATCATACCAAATTTATTTGCTACTTCCATCTTGATATCCTCTATTAACGGAAAAGTTACTTCTACATTTTTATGGCCTTTCCATTCAATCTTTTCCTTGATTGTCCTTAACCATGCGATATGAGCATAAAGCGAGTCTACCGAAAGACCGATAAGTTCGGTATTAAGTTCTTTAAACTCGTCTATCATTGACGCAAAAGTTATGAACTCGGTGGTACAAACAGGCGTAAAGTCAGCCGGGTGGCTAAAGAGTATTACCCATTTTCCCTTATAATCCTGCGGGAAACTTATTTTCCCCTGAGTCGTTACCGCCTCGAAAGACGGCGCGGTTTCTCCTATAAGCGGCATCTTGTATCCCTTTTTTTCTTCTATTTCTTCCATTTTTCACTCTCCTTTTTATATGGTCTAACGGATAAGCGTGAGATACGCGGT
>CAYVWW010000062.1:0-6696 GCA_964455605.1 uncultured Actinomycetota bacterium
GCAGGCGCTAATGCAGATTGCAAGCCTTTATATCTCAAGCAGTTTGCAATTATGGGGAAAGTATACTCAGAGAATATACTGGGGATAAAAGAGCCAAGAATATCCCTCGTAAATATAGGGGAAGAAGAAAAAAAGGGCAATGAACTGGCGGTTGAGAGTTACAGGCTGATTAAGGAATGCCCTGGCATTAATTTTATTGGGAATGTAGAAGGCAGGGAATTGTTTGAAGGGGTGACTGATGTAGCCGTTTGCGATGGTTTTGTGGGCAATGTAATATTAAAGCTTATAGAGGGGATGGCAGGATTCTTTTTTAAAGAAATAAAACAGACCCTTAAATCGAGCGCGATAGCAAAAATTTCAGCCCTGGGCATAAGGAGCCCATTGATAGAAATGAAGAAAAAGTTTGATTATGAGGAATACGGTGGGGCTCAACTTCTGGGGCTTAATAGGCCGGTTATTATTTCTCATGGGAGTTCCAGGTCAAAAGCGATAAAGAATGCGGTTAAGGTAGCAACTGAAAGTTTGGAGCTTGATATTACGAATAAGATTCGTGAAGAAATTAGCAGTTTAAGTTAAAAAAATAATAAGATAAAAAAAGTAAAAAATAAAAAGGAGTGAGAATGGAAAATTTTGACAAACTTAAAGAAGTTCTTGTAGATGTGCTGGGTTCTAAAGATGAAGATGTAAAAGCAGAGAGCAAATTTGTCGATGACCTGGGAGCTGATTCACTTGACCTGGTTGAACTTATCATGGCATTTGAGGACAAATTTGGAGTAGAGATAAGTGATGAAGATGCAGAAAAAATTGTTACGGTTAAAGATGCGCTGGATTATATTGATTCTCATTCCAAAGAATAATATTAAGGAATATATTTAAATATTTAAAAATTTTTACCTTTATAAGGTGGCGGAACTCTTTTGATTAGTTACAATGGAGAAATCCTGGAGGGTAGAGTTAAAGACTGGCTCAAGAGTCTTGGAATTATTGCTGGCAATTTGAAGGTTTATATTAAGAGTTTAACGCACAGATCCTATGCTCATCAGGAAAATATGAATTCCAGGGGCAATGAACAGCTGGAGTTTTTAGGTGACAGTGTCCTTTCTTTTATAATTACATCTTATTTGTATGAAAAATATGGCAATTTTCCAGAAGGCAGGATGGCAAGGATAAGATCTTCCCTGGTTAGCAGAAAGACTCTTCTGGATATAGCAAGGGAGATTAAAATAAATGAGCAGGTACTTCTAAGCGAAAACGAGGAATCATGCAAGGGAAGGAAAAAGGCGTCAATACTTGCGGATAGCCTGGAGGCCTTAATCGGGGCTATTTATATTGATAAGGGTATTGGAGATGCGTATAGCTGGGTGCTGGGTAGATTTAAGAAAAAAATTGATGAGCATATTAATGCTCCCGGGATAGTAGATTATAAAACTTATCTTCAGGAAAATGTTCAGGCAAGTTATTCTAAACTGGCAAAATACAGGCTGGTTAAATCTGAAGGTCCCGACCACGATAAGAAATTCTACTCCGTAGTGATAATTGATGATAAGATAGTTGGAAAAGGAGTTGGGAGAAGCAAGAAAAGTTCGGAGCAGGATGCTGCAAGAGACACTCTAAATAATCTCTATAATTTAAATTTATAATATTCATACTGGAAGATAAATTTGTATTTAAAAAGTATAACACTACGCGGTTTTAAATCCTTTAAAGAAAAAAGCCAACTGTTCTTTGAGCCTGGAATCAGTGTTGTCGTAGGCCCGAATGGGAGCGGTAAGAGCAATATAGCAGACGCTATTTCCTGGGTTCTTGGGGAACAGAGCCCGAAGACTCTGAGGGGGAACTCCATGGCAGATGTCATTTTTAGGAGTAAAAATGAGGAGATGGGCATTGCTGAAGTATCTCTATTGTTCGATAACTCGAACAGGGTATTTGATACGGAATTCAGGGAAGTTAAATTCACCCGGAGGGTCTACTCAAAGGGAGGGAGCGAATACTATATAAATTCATCACCCTGTCGACTAATAGATATACAGGATCTTATAGCTGATAGCGGTATCGGGAAAGGGCTTAATGTGATAATAAACCAGGGGCAGGTTAACGAAATTGCGGTTCTTAAGCCTACGGAGAGAAGGGGAATAATAGATGAAGTGCTTGGAATATCAAAGCACAAAAACAGAAGAGACAAATCGCTGGTAAAACTCCAGAAAGTAAAAGAAGATATTGATAGAATCGATGATTTAATGGAAGAAATAAAAAGGACAATGGACCCCCTTGAGGTTGAAGCTAAAAGAGCCCGCAGATACTCGGAAATTTTTAATTTATTAAAAAATGAGGAAATCTCATTGTTTATTGCGCATCTTAACAGTCTGAATGCCGGCTGGGATAGGGAAAATGATTCTTATAACAAAGACAGGGACGAGCTAAATTCAGTAAAAGAAAAAATATCGCAGATTGAACAGGAAAAAAAGACACTTTTCAAACTTATTGGCAGTGACCGAAACGAATACGAAATATGGAAGGACATGATTGATGAGTTTAATAGCGAGGTAAACAATCTAAAAAATATCATTGCACTTATCGGGGGCAAGAAAAATGTATTCAGGACGTTATTGAATATGTTTGAAATGGAGCTAAATCGTTATTCTGGAAGTAAAAATAAAGGTGCAAATTTACTGGCTAAAAATAAATCCGTGGCTCCTGATAATTCTGTTAACAGCGTTAAGAAAGTTTCGGAATGCCTGGACGAGGTTGTGAAACTCTTACGGAGGTTAATGGGTAACTTAAAAGAAAAAATAAAAGATACTGAAACCAATGTTTATATCAAAAATGAAATAGAGTTAATTATAAATGAAGTAAAAAAGATATATGGGATGGTGAAGGAAGAGACCGGGAAAAGTGATAAAAAGATAAATGGGGAACCGGAATTGGATACCGGGGTGGATACTAAAAATTTTGATAAGGAGATTGAAAGAATCAAGAAACTTAAAAGTATCTGCAGTGTTAATCTTGAAAGGGCAGAAAAAACTTACTTGATTTTAAATAATTGCCTCTCAGTTTCAGATGATATCAGAGAAAGACTTTACCCCGAGTTTGAAAGAAGAAATACCCTGATTTCAAAAAGTAATAACAGGATAAATGACATTGAAAAAGAAATAAATAAATTCTATTTACGGAAGTCTGAACTGGAAAACAATTTGAATAACATTAATTTAAGGAAGGAACAGATAAAAGAGAGGGTAGAAATTATAACTGAAAATATTATGGATAACTATGGCATATCGACAGAATTTGCTTTAAAAAGCTATAGCCCGAGCTCCAATATAAGGCAGGCGGAAATAAAAGTAAGGAAATTAAAAAATGAGATAAGGGATTATGGTAATGTTAATCCAAATGCAGCGATAGAATATGGGAAAATTAAAAAAAGGTTTGATTTTCTGGCTGCTCAGAAAATTGACCTTGTTGAAAGTAGAAGGGACCTTGAAGAGTTAATAAAGGACATTAATATAAGGATTACCAATTATTTCTATGATAAATTCGAGGAAATAAGAAAAAGCTTCAGAAATTATTTTAAAATATTATTTCCCCTGGGGGAAGGAGAGATACAGATTGAAAAAAATAATGGTAGCCAGGGAAATAATGAGGATGAAATAGGAGTGGACTTGAAAGTAGATATTGGCAACAATAAGTTTGTCAACCTGTCGCTTCTGTCGGGAGGTGAAAAGTCCCTGGTTTCCATGGTATTTCTTTTTTCAATTTATTCAATAAATCCTTCCCCTTTCTATGTTTTTGATGAAGTGGATGCCGCGCTTGACGACGTTAACATCGCAAGGTTTTTGACCCTGGTAAAAAAATTTTCAGAGAAACAGCAAATAGTAATGATTACACACCAGAAAAGGACTATGGAAGTAGCAGATACTATTTATGGGGTTACCATGCAGCCAAATGGAATGTCGAAGATAGTTTCTGAAAAAATAAGGAAAAAGTATGCAGAAGTTAATTAAGAACCTGAGTTACATATGGAATAAGTTTAAAGATAACCGTAAATTATTCTGGGATGAACTTGAGGAACAGATGATAACAGGTGATGTAAGCGTCAATACGGTAACGGAAATCCTGGGAAGGGTTAAAAAGGAATCGTACGGCGAGAACATAAACAATCCTGAAAAAATAAAATCTTTAATAAAAAAAGAAGCCGTAGCGATACTTGAAGATAAAAGAGATATAGTATTAAGGTTATCACCTGCGCCGCCAAGTGTGTTTCTCATGGTGGGGGTAAATGGTTCCGGCAAGACTACTACAGTAGCGAAGATAGCTAATTTATTTAAAGATTCTGGTAAAAAAGTTTTATTGTCGGCTGCAGATACATACAGGTCGGCTGCTACCGAGCAGTTGCAGCACTATGCGGATAAATTAGATATGGATATCGTATTCCACCAGAAATTTTCCGACCCAGGTGCGGTGGTTTACGATAGCATAGAAAAAGCAAAAGCAAAAGGAATTGACCTTGTTATAATCGATACAGCAGGTAGAATGCAGACCTCACGTAATCTTATGGGCGAACTTAGCAAGGTAAAGAAGGTAATAAACGGAAGAATTAACAGGGATGTTGATGAGATATTACTTGTAATAGATTCGACTACCGGTCAGAATGCAAAAAGCCAGGCAGAGATATTCAACAGCTCACTTGGCTTAACAGGAATAATTTTGACCAAACTTGATAGTACTTCGAAGGGTGGTATAGTTCTTACCATAAAGAATGACCTTGGTATACCTGTAAGAATGATTGGCCATGGTGAAAAATTAAAGGATATATATTATTTCGACCCGTCAAAGTTTGCCGAATCATTATTTAATTAGGGACTATTTAAAGTCGGAAGGTTTTTAAATGTTTGAATCACTCACAGATAAATTCGGAGATGTGTTTTATAAGATAAAAAACAGGGGTAAGCTGAGTCCCGGCGATGTAGACGCTGCCTTAAGGGAAATTAAACTTGCGCTGCTGGAGGCTGATGTTAATTTTAAAGTGGTAAGGAAATTTCTGGATAATGTTAAAGAGAAAGCTACTGGCGAAAAAGTACTGGAAAGTTTAACCGCATATCAGCAGATAGTTAAAATAGTCAATGAGGAAATGGTTAAAATTCTTGGCTCAAGCAGCGGTGGCTTTAATTTTGTCCCAAAAGGTCCAACAATCATAATGATGGTAGGTTTACAGGGTTCCGGGAAAACTACTTCAGTTATAAAGATGGCTAATTTTATAAAGAGTAAATTTCAAAAAAAGGTTTCCATTATAGCTGCAGATGTTTATAGGCCTGCGGCAGTACTGCAGCTTGAAGATATGGCAAAAAACATAGATGTAGAAGTTTTCTCCAGAGATAATACAGACCCCGTATCGCTGGTGGAAGAAGGTTTGAAATTATTTAAAAAGGATTTTAGCGATGTAATCATAATTGATACTGCAGGAAGATTGCAGGTTGATGAAGACATGATGAATGAAATTGTTCGGATAAAAAATACAATTAAACCCCATATGGTATATCTCGTACTTGATTCTATGACAGGTCAGGAGGCAGTAAATATTGCTTATGGATTTAATAAAAAAATTGATTTTGATGGCATGGTTTTGACCAAGCTTGATAGCGATACCAGGGGAGGCGCTGCATTATCAGTATATTACGTAACTAAAAAACAAATAAAATTCGTATCAAACGGGGAAAAAATCGAAGACTTCGATATATTTCATCCTGAAAGAATTGCGTCAAGAATACTCGGGATGGGAGATATCCTTACTCTTGCGGAAAAGGCGGAAAAGGCAGTTAGCGAGAAGGAAGCAAAAGAGATTGAGAAAAAGATTTATAAAAATGAGCTGAATTTCGAGGATTTTATCAGTCAGCTGAAAAGTATAAAAAAAATTGGCTCGCTGGATAAGTTGCTTCCGATGATGCCATTTGTCGGAAAAAATAAAATTTTAAAGGAAGCTTCTCTGGATGAACGGTACCTTGATAGAGTTGAAGCGATAATTAATTCGATGACAGTAGAGGAGAGAAGAAAACCGGATATAATAAACGGAAGCAGGAAGAAAAGAATAGCGAAAGGTTGCGGATGTTCAATTGCGGAGATTAATAGGCTACTGAAGCAATTCGATAAGACCAGACAAATGTTAAAACAATTTTCTCAAACGAAGGGTAAAGGTTGGCTAAACCCTGGCAGGCTTTAGGTAAAAAAAGTTTTGCAAGTTTTATAGAAAAATATATAATTATGAAAGCATAAAGCTATATTAGAGTGTTTGGAGGTTATGGATTGAGCGTAAAGATAAGATTGACCAGGATGGGTGCTAAGAAACAACCCTTTTACAGAATTGTGGTTGCTGATTCAAGATCGCCCAGGGATGGAAAGTTCATAGAAAAAATAGGAACATATGATCCTAAAAGTGATCCGTCAAAGATTGAGTTAGATAAGGATAAGGCTCTCGACTGGATAAAGAAGGGTGCTAGACCTACAGGAACGGTTCAGAAACTTTTTGATAAAGTTGAATTAGAGAAGTAGTTATTACAATTTAAACTGGAGGTAAATAGTGAAAGAACTACTAGAGTACATGGTAAAAGAGCTGGTTGACAGCCCGGATGATGTTGAAATTACGGAAGAGGAGGAAGATGACAAGACAGTGATTTTTAAGCTAAAAGTAGCTGAGGATGATCTGGG